>JAJYDP010000229.1 GCA_021777365.1 Chloroflexota bacterium
GGGCCAGAGCTATCGGATGCGGGCCCACGTCCCGTCAGCCAGGGAGGGCGCTGCTATGCTCGCCTGACCTCGATCGCCTCTGCACTATTCGTGGCGATCTCTCTGCACTCTTCGTGCTCTCCCACACCGGCTGCCGAACGCGATGCACGGCGGATAGGCCGCCCCCCTCTTGACCGGGCCTGGGAACCGGGCGAATGTTGCACGCGTCGGAGGTGGTGATGGGGCGCCGGTTCCTCGTCGGCGTGCTGGCGGTGGTGCTCGCCGGGTGCGGGAGCGCCCTGCCCGCACCTGCTGCCAGTCCGGCCACGACCCAGCCCGCGTCGCCGGTGGAGTCCGTCGTCGCCAGCTATCAGGCCACCATCTTGCCGGCATCCTCGCCGGCCTCGCTGGAGCCATCGCCCAGGTCGCCCGAGGAGCCATCATCCACCCCGCTCCCGCCGCTCCCCGGCACCACGCCGCTGGTGCTGCCCCAGGGGAGCCTCGTTACCATCCCGCTGGCGCGCCAGGCACCGGGCTCCTCGCCCGACGACTTCGCACCCAAGCCGGGAGGGCCGCCCACCGGTCCCTATGTCTACCTCGGCGCGGCGCGCTGGCTCCCGGGCCTGCGCCAGCTCTCGGTGGTGGACGTGGGCGGCGGGTCGGTGCGGGCGGTGTGGTCCGCGTGATCGACACCGCGACCCAGTTGCTCGACCTCGCGCTCTCGGCCACCTCGGTGGCGTGGGTCGAGTCCCCCAACGCGCGGGTGCCGGGGCCGGTCACCCGCTGGCGAGTCATGCGGGCCCCCCTTGCCAGCGGCATCGCGGCGCAGGTGCCGCTCGCCGTGCTGGTGGCCGCCAACCGATGAGCCGTCCACGGCCGTGAACCATCCGCGTGGCCGGCTCACCGGTCCGCTCGCCGCATCGCTCGCGGCCCTGCTGGTGGCGACCTGCGCTGCTCCCCCGCCCACGGGTGCCCCAGCCACCGGGCCGGCGGGCAGCCCCGCGCCATCGCTCGCCGCGGCACCATCGGCCGGGCCAGCGGGCACCCCGGCGCCGAACGCCACGCTCCCGCCCGGCACCCGCGTCCTCGCCCGCGCCTTCTCCTTCGGCGCGGTGAGCTGGTCGCCCGACGGGAGCGCGGTCGCGGCCGAGGCGCTCGATCAGACCGCAGGCACCGGGAGCGTCGACGTGTTCTCGCCTGCCGGTGACCGGCTCGCCACGATCCCTGGGTTCGATTTCGGCTGGCTCGACGGGACGCACCTGCTGGTGTTCGAGCCGACCCCGGTTGACGAGGCGGAGGGCATCGTCAGCGAGTGGACCACCGACGGGCGCCGTGTCACCCTGCTGCCGGGCAGGTTCGGGGGTCTGATGACGAACGGCCATGGCGTCGCGCTGCTGAAGCGGGCACCGCCGCAGGGGGCCTACGCGGGGACTGATTTCCAGTTCTGGGCGAACGACCGGCTCTCGGCGATGATCTCCCCACCTGGCACCCCCGCCGCGTGGTCGCCTGACGGGCGGCTGGTGGCGGTCACGGAGTCGGCAACCACGGTGCTCGAGCGCGACGGCATCGCACTCGCGAGCACCGGTGGCCCGATCATGGGGTACCTCCAGGTGCTGCACTACCCCGCTGGGTCCGTCGTGCGCTCGTTCCGCGACCACCCCATCGACCTGCGCGGCGGCGTCACCTGGAGTCCCGATAGCCGCTACCTCGCCGCCGGCGACTTCGCCTCGGTCGGGGAGCTCGTCTTCGACCTCGTGACCGGGGCCGTAACGACCGTGCCGGTCCCGGTGAGCTGGATCGAGTGGATGCCCGACGGACGGCTCGCCATCACCGAGCCGGACGGCACGACCATGGCGTGGAGCCCAACCGGCGGACTGACGAAGCTCGACTTGGCGCCCGGCTATGCGGTGTGGGGATCGACGCTGGACGACGTCGCCCTGCTGCCCGTCGGTCAGCCCCCCGGGATCGCCGTCACGCTGCGCACGAGGACCGCGACCGTCTCCGTGCCGGTCAACACCGCCGGCCGGTTCGCCGTCGCGTGGGCACCCGACGGCACGAGCTGCCTGCTCGCCACGGCCTCCACGCTCAACGGCGCGGCGGACGAGCTGCTGCGCGTGAGCCTCCCATGAGCAGGTGGCGCGGACGATGATCGAGCGCGACGACGCGCCCCACCCGAGCTTGACGGCGAGCGCCCGCCTCGGCTCAGTCCGGGGAGTCCTGCCACCCCTCGCGGGCGTGGCCGCCCTGCTGCTGCTCACGGTGAGCGTCGCATGGCTGGGCAAGCACGCCGCACCAGCGACGGTCGCGGGTCGACCGGGACCGAGTCACGCCGTGCCGGGCGCCATCGCCACGGCACCGTCGCCCGGGGCGACGGCGAGCGTCCCCTCGTCGTCAGGATCTCCCGCCAACGCGGTCGCCCTCCCGGTCTGGACGCCACCGTCCGGTGCCCTGCGCCAGCTGCCCATCACCGGGGATGCCAACTCGCTCGCGGCGGATGGCGACGCCCTGTACCAGGAGGCCTACAGGACGGACGGACGCGCACAGGTCCGGCGCCTCGATCTCAGGACCGGCGCGGCAGCGCTGCTCACCACGCTGCCCGCCGGCCACGATGCCGGTGCGCTCGCCGCCGCCGACGGGCGGGTGGCGTGGGTGGAGTGGTGGGCACCCGGCGGCGCGTTCACCGGCGGCCCCTGTGCGCCAGGGCAGCCGGTCGTCAAGGCGTGGCGGATCTGGCTGGGCGACGCGGCGCACCCGGCGGGTCGGGTGGTCGCGAGCGGGACCGCCAGGGACGGATGGACCGTCGCGGCAGGGTGTCTGGATCCGATCCCTCCGCGGATCGCGCTCTCTGCCGACGCCGTCGCCTTCGACGTTCGGAGCGGTGGCCTCACCCGCGTGGAGATCCACGCCCTGTCCGATGGGCGCCGCCTGTACACCTATGATGCGGGTCCCAGCGCGCTCGTGACCGACCTGCGCCTCGCCGGGAACACGCTGGCGGTCGCCGTGCAGGAGCTCGGCCCGGTGGCCACCGCGGACGAGGTCACCCTGGTGCGCTGGCGTGGCGCCAATTGGAGCACCGAGACCGGCCCCGGGCTCGGCGTGGCGCTCGCGCCCGATGGCTCGGTCGCCCTCGTGGTGCGACCCCTGAACAGCGGCCTCAGCGGTCAGCGAGTCGGGATGGCGCTGGACCGCCAGCCGCTGGTGGGTGTCCGGCCCGTCGGCGCCCAGCAGCTGGCGCCCGCCGCCGGGGCCCCCGATGGGTCGTACGCGGACGCGCCCGCCATCGGCGCCTGGGAGGGCGCCGAAGCCGACCTGTGGCGGGGCATCGCCCCGGACGGCACCGCCTATCCTGTGCTGCAGCTCGCGGGTGAGGCGCGAGTCGTGCGGGGACACGGATCACCCGGCTGGACCGCGATCAGCGGCCGCTGGGCGCTCTGGACCGACCTGACGGTCCCCACGCCAGTGCTCGATGTGCTCGACCTCTCGGCGGTTCCGGTGGCGCCCGCCGTGACCGCGACCCATCCGGCCGTCACGGTCATGCCCGCGAGCGGCCTCTTCACCGGGCAGACCGTGGCGGTGCGGGTGACCGGGTTCGGGGTGGGTGGCAAGGTGTGGCTGTCGGAGTGCGCGTCGGCACAGGACGCGAGTTCGCTCGGCTGTGGGACCCAGCTGGCGGCACAACCGTTCCTCGTCACCGACGACACGCGCGCCGGGGTGGGCAGCTTCACGGTCTCGCTGCACGCCGCGACCCAGCCGCTCCAGCCACGTCCGTCCGCCGGCTGTGCCGACCAGTGCGTGCTGGTGGCCACCCTCGGCGACGGGTTGGCCTACGCGGTGGCGCGGATCCGCTTCTCCCCACTCGCAGATCGGCCCCTGCCGCCCTGCACGGCCGCGCAGCTGGCGACGAGCGTGGTGGATACCGGCGGCGCCGCCGGGACCTTGGAGGGCTGGCTGCGCTTCGTGAACACGAGCGCCGTTCCCTGTCGGCTCTCGGGGTGGCCGACGCTCGTGGGGGTGACCGCCTCCGGCGCGACCACGCTGGCTCACCACACCGACGAACTGCTCGGCCAGCCTCCCGATGCCGTGCTGCCGCCGGTGGTCCTGACGCCGGGCGAGGCCGCGGTCGCCGCGTTCGCGGGGATGGACATCCCCGTGGGGGGCGGGACCGCCGCCACCTGCCCGCCTCCCTACCACACCCTGCGGGTCACGCCACCAGGCACGGCCATGAGCGTGACGCTCCCGAGGTTCGACGGCACGGAGCTCCCTGCCTGTGCGGGGATCGAGGTCTCCTCCGTCGTGGCGGCCGCCGCCGAACCGGAACTGTTGCCGTGGCGCCCCTGACCGGCCGACGACTGCGCGCCGATCTGTCGCCGCTGGTGGCCACGTTGCTCGTGGCGGCCTGCGCCACGGCACCCGGCCCAGCGCCGATGGGCAGCAGCGGGCCGAGAGTGGCCGCGGCCGCATCGCCCTCCGCGGGGCCCTGTCAATCGGGATCGGCCTGCGCCATGCCCGCCCGGACAGCTGCACCAGCGACGGGTGCGCCGGGGCCCCTGCCCAGCCCGCTGCCGCTGCCGCCGTCGGCAGCGGCGATCACCTTGACGCCCGGCGCCGTGCGGACCCTGCCGACCGGAACGTTCGCGCTGGCCGACGGCCGCGCCTACACGCGGAGCGCACCGGCTGAACCCTACCCGCCGGTGACGCTTGCGGAGGTCGTGCTGGCCACCGGCACGCGCCACACGCTGCTCACGCGTCCGGCCGCGCGCGTGCTGAGTAGCCTCGTCCTCGATGGTGACCGCCTGCTGTGGGTGGAGTCGTGGTATGCGCACCCGCAAGCGGCGAACGGCGAGACGGGCGGTAACCCCAACGCGGGGCAGCCGCTCCTCTGGCAGGTCGTCTCGGACTCGCTCGCGAGCGGCACGCTGACCGTCCTCGCCTCCGGCCAGACCTCCAACCTCCCGTTGCTCGGCGAGGCCGCCAGCCCGCAGCCGCCCGTGCTGGCGGCGGAGGGCGGGCGGGTGGCATTCGCGATGGATACTGGAACCCGTGGCGTGGCGTCGAGCGAGATCGTCGTCCGCTCGCTCGCCACGAACGCCCTGCTGCGCTCCATCCGCGCCTCGGGCTACGTCGTGCAGGTAGGCCTGGCCGGGCAGGCGCTCTTCTACCGCCAGACGACCGACGGGTTCGCCGGCGACGCGTCCCTCCTCCTGGCGCGCTCCGATACCGAGCCGCCGGTGCAGATCGCCACCAAGGTCAGTCAGGCCGCGATGGACAGCGAACGGCTGGTCTGGTCGCGCTCCGATGCCACCGACGCCTCCATCTGGACGGCCACCCTGACCGCCAGCGCGCTCGGTGGGCCGGTGCCCGCGCGGGTCGACGGTCCGTCTGGGCCGGTCGGGCAGCCGGGACCGGTCTCTGCGCTCGCGACCGGGCAGGGCCTCGTCGGCTGGATCGTCTGGTTCGACACGCTTGACCCCGCGGCGGACAGTGCGCTCGTGCTGTGGACGCCGGGCGAGGCCGCGGGTCGGGTGCTGGCGGGCCAGCGCCAGCCCGACTGGGTGGCGGTGCAGGATGGGATGCTCTTGTGGCACGAGTCGCTGCCCCTGCCCGGCCACCCGGACACGCACGCCGTGCTGCTGGCCGCCATCTCCTCTGCGCCGTAGGACAGAGCGGGTGCACTGGTCATGGGCTGCACGGTTGGCGGCACCGCCTCGCCACCACCACGGGCTGCCTTCGGATGGGCCATCTACAACCGGACCGAGGCGACCTACAACCGGACCGAGGCGACCGTCGCGGTCATCCCGGGACCCCGCTCCGCAGGTCCGCCGCAGCCCGAGCCCGAGGAGCCTGGACCCACGTCGAGAGCAGTGATCACCTCGCCGCGCGCATGGAGCCGCCACCCGAGCCACTCGCGTCGACCCGGCGTGGGGCACCGCTCGTTCGAGGGGCGCTCAGCCCCGCTGCGTCGGTGGCGGGAGCGACGAGTGCGTCGGGGGTGCGGAGAGCCAGTCCCAGCCGGCGGGGGTGAGCAGCCATCCGAGGATGGAACTCGCTAGGCTGGCGATACATGCCACCGCCAGCAGCAGGTTGAGTGGCTCGATGGGCAGGGCGATCGGCACGACACGCCACTGCCGGAGCGGACCGGCGACGGGGGCCAGGACCAGCACCAGGGCGACCAGCGCAAGCAGGGACCACAGGGCCGTCAGGCCAAAGAGGAGCCGTCGTCCGGCCAGCATGTGCAGGACTGCGAGGGCCAGTGCGCCAGCCAGCAGCAGGGGCGCCATGGCGCTGGCCGTCCGGAGGGGATCCGCGTAGGCCAGGTCGGGATCGCCGGGCGCGAGGGTCGCGCGCACGGCGTCGGCACCCCTGCCCGCGTCCAGCGCGTAGAGGGCGAGGGCGACGGCTGCCGCCGAGAGCGCGACGACCGCGGCGGACGTGGCGAGCCGACGGGATGCCCGCATGACCCGTCAACTCTCGACCAGCCGTGATCGGTGGTCAAGAGCCGCACTTCCGGCAGGGGGTTGGCTGCCGGTGCGCTGGGCGTCAGCAGCGCGTTCTCCCATGCGGCCCATTCGTGCGCGAATCCTTGACATCGGCCCGTTCTCGACTATGGGCTCCCACGACCCGACCCGGAGGGGTCGGGGGAGCACACAGGGAGCATCGCCGATGGACGCCACCGGAAGGGACCTCGAGGGGCGCAGCGAGCAGGCACAGTGCATCGCGCGCCTGCTCGAGGAGCTGCGCTTCGACGACAACGCGCTCGATGGTGTGGCCGCAGCGCCGGGCCCACTGGATGAGCCGGATCTCGGGAGCGCCGGCGCGGACGACTGGATCGCCGAGGTGGCGACCCGCATGCCGCCCCCGAGCCGCTGGACGCGCCCGCGCCCGACGCCTGCCGACGCGCGTCCGCTGGCAACGGGGATGCCTGCGTCGCCCGATGCGACCCGCGAGCGGTCCGACCCGGCCGACGCCGTGCCCTCGCCAGCTCGGGCTCAGGCGCTCGGCGCCGACGGCGACACCGGCGGGGCGCTCCTGCTGGAGCCGGCCTGGCCCTCGCCCCTGGAGCGGGCGGTGGCGGTGAGCCTGCTGCTGGCCACCCTGGCCTTCGCCCTGACCAGCATGCTCGACCCGCACCTGGCGGTCGGGGTGGTCTCGGCCCTGGTGCCCCCGCTGGCCTGGTGAGGTGCGCCATGCCGACCCTGCTCGTGGTCCCCGCCGATGCCCGCAGCCAGGCCGCGCGCTGGTCGCGCGGCGCCGCGCACCTGGCCGCCTTCACGGCGCAGGCCGGGCACGCGCGGGTGCCCAAGCGCTGGGTGGCCCCCGACGGCTATCGGCTCGGGCTGTGGGTGGCCTGGCAGCGCCAGCAGGAGCGCCACGGCCGCCTGCATCCGGAGCGGCGCGCGGCCCTGGAGCGCCTGGGCTTCGTCTGGGAACCGCATCGCGCGCGCGAGGCGGCTCTGCTGCGCGCCGCGCTGGCGGCCGCCGCGACGGCCCCCGGCACATGGGCCTGGCACCTGGATCGCCGGGATGCCCGCTGGCTCCGCACGGCGCACCGGCGCGGCCGGCTCTCCCCGGTCGCGCGGGGG
>JAJYDP010000230.1 GCA_021777365.1 Chloroflexota bacterium
CGCGCCGCCGGCGCGCGCGTGGGTCGCCCCTTCGCGGTGCATGGCACTCAAGTATGGCCGGCCACACGACGTGACGCGCGGAACGTCACGTCACTCATGACCTCACTCGTGGACTCGTTCACTTGACAAGCCCTGACCGTGGGCGCAGACTGAGCGCCGGGGAGGTGGGCCATGAGTGACGGCACCATCCGCGTTCCTGCTGACGCGCGCGCCGAGACGACGCCAAGACGTCGCTGGCGCGTCGCGACGATCATCGGCGCAGCGCTCCTCGTTGTCATGGCGATCCCGCTCTCGGCGCCACGCGCCGCCGCGCAAGGCGCACCCCCGGCCGTCACGAACGTTCCCGTGACGCTCCCGATCCCCGAGGTCACCCTCCAGGGCGTCTCCTGTGTGGGATCGCGCTGCGTCGCCGTCGGGTACCAGTGCGGCGCAGGAGGCTGCGGCGGGTTCACGCGCGGCGCCATCATGGTGAGCACCGATGCTGGCCAGTCGTGGCGGGCAGCACGGTTCCCGGCGATCGCGGGCTTCCTGCACGACGTGACGTGCTCGGGCCCCACGTGCCTCGCCATCGGCATGTCGCGGCCGGGCGTGCATGGCTCCTACCTGGTGGTGCGCAGCGTCAACGGCGGCGCGAGTTGGGGACTGTCCACGCTGCGACCACCCGTTCTGATCTCTGTCTCGTGCGCGAGCCCTCGCGTCTGCTTCGCCACCGTGGACTCCCACCTGACGGCCAAGGGAATCGGGGTCGATCCTGAGGTCCTGGTCAGTCACGATGCCGGAAGCACCTGGCAGCGAACCGCCATCCCCGCACTGCAAGGGTTCAACGGGGCGAACGTCACGTGCGGATCCGCGACATCGTGCGTCGTCACGGTGTTCGCGACGGAATCGGGAGCCTTCACCCATCTCTGGCTCACGACGAATAGCGGCAAGACGTGGTCGACGGGCGCGATCCCGTGGCGTGGTCCCGACAACCCGCTCACCCTGCAATGCGCGAGTCGTCTGGTGTGCATTGCATCGGGCGCTGGCGGAGGTGCGACGAATTTCGTCGCGACGACACGCTCATCGAGCGCACACTGGTCAGCGGCCACCGTCTCGACCTGGTTGCCCCGCGTTGCCGGGTGCGCCACGACAACGACCTGCTTTGCCGCGGGCAACGTCCAGGTGCCGTGGGGCGGGGCTGTCGTCGACGAAGTCACCGTCAGTCCACTACGGCAGGTCACCGTGCCGCTGGACGCCGCGAGCGGCGTCCCCACACCGGTCGCCATCTCGTGCACGGCTACCTACTGCGTGCTCGTGGGCGCGCTCTACACCGTGAGCAACGGGCAGGCGACGTCTCTTGCGCCCTACGTCGCGCGCTGGTCTCTGTAGCGTCGGCCACCGACCCGCGCGCCCGGGGTCGTGCCGCACGGGACGCCACGCCCCGGTGAGCCCCCGGTAGGCGACTGGGCGGCCCTAGCGGCCCTGACGGCCGCCCGCTGAGCTCAGCGCTCCGGGCCCAGGATCACGACGGCCGGCCCGCGCGGGCGCAGCCGGGCCACCAGCAGCGCCACCAGGCCGACGACCACCAGCTCCAGGCCGCCGATGGCGATCCAGCCGACGGTGACCGTGAAGGCGCCCACCATCAGGCCCGCCAGGACCCCGTGGCGCACCATGGCCGCGACCAGCAGGGGCAGCCAGGCGACGAGCCAGCTGAGCAGCGGCGCGGCCACCACGGCGCCGAGGCGCCGGCGCCACCCGAGGACCAGCCCGAGCGCGGCACTGGCGGCCAGGCCGACGATGACGTCCGTCCCCCGTCCGGCGGGACGCGCCTCGCCGAGGGCCAGCACCACCGCCATCACCAGGGTCCACAGACCCGTGGCGAACGACCAGCCACCCCGGGCCCGGGTCCCGACCACCGTCACGACGCGGACCATGACGTCAGCCTACGGCCGCCTCCCCGTCACCGGGGAGGCGGCCGTCGACGATCTAGCCGAAGGTCACCGAGACGTGCAGCGAGCCCGAGGCCCCCGAGGCCCCCAAGGCCACGAAGCGCACGGGGGCCGAGGCCGCCGAGGCCCCGCCCACCGAGACCGCGCGGACGCGAATCACGTGCGCGCCGCTCAGTCCGACCAGGCGCACGAACAGGCGGCCCTTGATCGACTGCACCGTCCAGCGCTTCCCGTTGAGCAGGAACTGGTAGTAGGCGACGCGCGCGCCGTTGAGGTTCTTGGGCGCTGACAGGTAGACCATGACGACGCCACGACCGCGGGCGATCCGCACGATGCCGGGAGCCGAGGGCGGCCCGGCGGGCACCACGAGCGGGCCCACGGCCGCCGGCGAGTTGCCACTGGGGCTCGCGGCCACCACCGAGACGCGATAGCGCGCCCCATTGACCAGGCCGGTCACCGTGCACATGTCGGTCGAGGTCTGGCAGTGCCCGGTTCCCGCCGGTCCGCTCAGGGTCACCACGAAGCCCGACACCGACGCGCCGTTGGCGGCACCCGCCGTCCAGCCCACCGTCAGCTTCGCGCTGCCGCTGCGACGCACCGTGATGCTCACCGGCGCGTTGGGAACGTTCGCGCGCGGCGTGACCGCCGGGCTCAAGTAGGAGTTAGGTCCCGGGCCCACGACGTTGCGGGCCATCACCGAGAACGTGTACGCGGTGCCCGCGGTCAGCCCGCTCACCGTGCAGCTCGTCGTCGCCGTCGTGCAGGTGAAGCCGCCGGGAGACGAGGTGACCGTGTAGAGGCTGATGGTGGCCCCGTTGGCGCTCGCGGCTGTCCAGGACACCGTCGCCGACAGCGCACCGGCCACCGCGCTCACCGACGTCGGCGCCGAGGGAACCGACTCGGTCGGATACACCAGGGCCGAGGCCACCGAGGCCGGGCCCGTGCCGTAGGAGTTGGTGGCCGTCACCGTGAAGCTGTACCCCGTGCCGAAGAGCAGTCCCGTCACGACACAGGTGCGCGAGGTGGTCGCCGTGCAGGTCGCCCCGCCGGGCGTCGCGGTCACCGTGTAGGACGTCGGCGTACCAGCGGTCGGCGCGTTCCAGGTCACCGTGGCCTGGCCCGTTCCCGCCACGCCCGTCACCCCGATGGGGGCACTGGGGATGTTCGTGGTGATGAGTGCGGTCGAGGCGGCGACGCCCGTCGCGGTCGTGGTGGTGCTGGTCACGGTCACCAGGACCGTGAGGTACGTATTGGCCTGGTTCGCCGTGACCGTGAAGCTCGAGGCAGTGGCCCCGGCAATCGCGGTGCACCCCGTTGGGGGCAGGGACACACCAGAGGGCACCGTCGCCAAGCAGGCGTACCACTGGTAGGCGGTGGTGTAGGTGCCCTGCGCGACGACCGTCGGGGACGCCAGGAGCGTCGAGCCCACGGCGGCAGTCCCGGTGATCGCGACCGACGACACCGAGAGTGTCGACACCAGCGGCGACAAGGTGGAGGCGGAGAACACGCTCACCGACGCGCTGCCACCCGACGAGACGCCATTGATGGCCGTCACCTCGATCAGGAAGTAGTCACCGACGTAGCTGCCCGACGGCAGGTACGACAGCGACGTGGCTCCCGGAATGGCACCGCACGTCCCGGGGGCCAAGATGCCCGAGGTCGGGCTCACGATCTGCGACGTGCACACGTACCACTGGTAGGTGAACGAGGGCAGCGGAACGCCGAGCCACGTCCCGGGCGAGGCGCTCAGGGGCGTCGACGTCGAGGCCGTGGCCGGGACGCTCGGACGCACGACGTTGGCCGGCGCCTGCGCCGCGATCAGGGACCCTACAGAGTACTGGGGAATCGAGCCCGAGGCGTTGGTCGCGGTGGCCACGACGACCGCGTAGGGGTAGGTGCCGCTGTACGTGGTCGGCGTGTAGGTCGGGCCGCTCGCCACGGCAGCAGTGCACGTGCCCGTCACGCTGGTGCGAGAACTTACTTGCGTCATGCACTGGTACCAGGTGTAGGTGATGCTCGGCGCCGGGATGGCGGTCCAGACGGCCGTGGCCACGAAGGGTACCGCCTGGGATCCCTGCCCGGTCACCGTGAGGCTCACGGGCGACAGGCCCGCGACGAGCGGCGTGTCCGCGCTCCAGGCGTAGCTCGTACCCGCGATCGACGTCGCCGTCACCAGGACGTCCAGGCCACCGCCGGTAGAGGAGGTCACGTCACCGGCGGTGACCGCGTGGGTGCTCGCGTTGGTGCTGGTGGCCGACACCGTGCAGCCCGTCATCGCCGGTGCACCTGTATTCGTAAAGTTTCCGATGACGCTAGTCGTGCAGTCGTACCACGTGTACGCGTAGGTCGGTGCGGGAGTGCCGGTGAAGCTGCTCGGCGTCGCGGTGTAGACCCCGTTCACGTTGCTCGAGAGCGACACGCTTCCCGTAGTCGAGTTCTGGGGTCCCTGCACCTGGGAGGAGACGGCGAAGTAGCTCCAGGTGCCCGCCCCGTTGCTGGTCGAGACCTCACCGATGAGGTACGTCAAGCCCAGCGAGCGACCGCTCAGCGACGTGGGCAGGGTCCACGAGGAGGCCGTCTGGCCCAGAGAGATGCAGCTGTCGCTGGAGTAGGCGGTGGGGAGCGGCGTCGAGAGAGCCTGACCGGTCGAGGTCAGCCCAGTGGTAGATGTGCAGTCCCACCACGCGTAGGTGAAGGTCGTGGGCTGGGGCACGCCGGTCCAGGTCCCCTGGCTGACCGAGACGGTCTCGCCAACCGTCGGGGTCGCGCTCACCGCTGGCGCCACGACCGTCGAGGGCGCGGTACCCGTGAACTGGTTCAGCGAAGCCGAGTAGGCCGTCGTCGTGGAGGCGACGCCATTGTCGGCCTGGACCCCGACGATGATCCAACGATTCAGGTCGGCCGAGGTGAGCGTGTACGTGTACGTGTTGGAGGAGTAATCGTTGAGGGTCCAGCTGGACGACGAGTTCGACGCGGTGAAGCTCGAGATCGGCGCGCAGGTGCCCGGCAGGCTCGCGGGGACGCTGGTGACGTCCGTCGTACAGCGGTACCAGGTCACGGTCGCCGAGGTGGGCATCGGATTCCCGCTCCACGTGCCCAGGGAATTGATTCCGATCTGCGTGGCCGACATGTTGTCGAGCGTCGGAGACACCGAGAAGCTCGGGGCGGTCACCACGATCGAGGTGGTGGTCGAGGCCGAGTACTCGGTTGCCGACCCGCTGGCGTTGGTTTCGGTCACCTGGACCAGCACGTAGAGGTTCGCGTCGCTGACCGCCAGCGTGTACGTAGCGCCGGTGGCGCCACTGATGGCGGTGCACCCGCTCGCCAGAGACAGGGACGCGCCACTTACCTGCGACGTGCAGTCGTACCACTGGTAGGTCGCGGTCGTGTTGTAGAGGTTCGTGAAGTCGGCCGTCCCGTTCAGGGACACCGTCGTCCCCGCGTTGGTGCCGGACGGGCTGATGGCAAGAGTGCTCGGGGAGACAACGGGTGCTGACTCGGTCACCGGCAGCGTCGAGGTGGCCACGGCCGCAGCGTTGCCCCCCGCGTTCGTCACTACGACGGTCACGTAGTTGCCGTAGTCGCTAGCCACCAGGGTGTACGAGCTCGCAGTCGCCCCGGCAATAGAGCTGCACGACGCGGGCGTCGTCGCCGCCGTAGCGAGCAGACCCGCCGTGGTGGGCGACGTGCAGTCGTACCACTGGTAGGTGTACCCCGATCCCGTGTCCCCGGTGGCCGTGATGTTCAGCGCGTTGGGCGAGCTCTGGGGACCGACGTTGGCCGTGCCCAAGATGGTGCCAGTTGCGAGCTTCGTGGCGTAGTAGGAGGTTGCCAAGAAGTATTCCGTACTGCTAGTCAAAGTGTCGGTGACTTCAACAGTGACGTATTTCGCATTGTCCCCCAATGCCACCGTGTACGACGAAAGCGTGGCCGACGTAATGGCGGTGCAGCTGCTGGCGGACAGGGTCGAGGTCAGGGCGGTAGCACTCGATGTCGCGGTGACAGCACTGGTGCAGTCGTACCACTGGTATCCCGGGCTGGCGCTGGTGAAGGTGCCACCCACCGGAGTCGCCGTCAGGACGACGCCGACGTTGCCCGGGCTGCCCGTGCCCGTCGGAACGATCGAGACGGACGACGGCTCGGTCGCCCCCGCGACGCCCGCGAGGCCGGTCGTCAACAGCGTGCCCGCTGCGATCACCGCCCCGAGAACACTGCGCAGTCGATGTGCAAACAGATGACCGGTCATGGGTGACCTCCCGAGCGTGGTTTCTCCAACCTGTCTAGCACGGTCGCCACCGGCCACCAACCCCGCCGGCACCCTTGTCACCTGGTCGTAACGTGATTCTCCGACAACTCCCAGGTTCGCGGCGGGCCAGGCGGCCAGTACGCTGCGGGTGTGTCGACCGGCGTCATCGCGCTGCTCGGGTCCGGGGAGACCGCCCCGGGCATGGTCCGGGTCCATCGCGGACTCCTCGCGCGCTACGACACGCCGCGGGCGGTCCTGCTCGACTCGACCTACGGGTTCCAGGAGAATGTCGCCCAGATGACGGCCAAGCTGGTGGCCTTCTTTGCCACCTCGCTCCACGTCGACCTGGACGTCGCCTCGCTGCCGCGCTTCGACGCGGCGACGCCGCTCCAGCGCCGCCTGGTGCGCGACCAGGTGGCCCAGGCCGACTACGTCTTTGCCGGGCCGGGCAGCCCCTCTTACGCGCTCACCCAGTGGCGACCGCTCCACCTGGGTGAGGACCTCGCCACCGCCCTGGCGCGGGGGGCAACCGTGTGCTTCGCCTCGGCGGCCGCCCTCACCCTGGGCAGCCACAGTGCCCCCATCTACGAGGTCTACAAGGCCGGGGCCGACCCCACCTGGCTGGCCGGCCTCGACGTGCTGGGCCGCTACGGCCTGGACTGCGCGATCATCCCCCACTGGGACAACGCCGAGGGCCGCGACCACGACACCTCGCGCTGCTTCCTCGGCGAGCGGCGCCTCAGCCGGCTCGAAGAGATGCTCCCCGCCGACGTCGCGATCCTCGGCATCGACGAGCACACCGCCCTGCTCGTCGACCTGGCGCGTGACGAGGCGACCACCTCGGGGCGCGGGCGGGCGTTCTGGCGGCGCGGCGGCGAGGTCCGCGAGCTCGGGCCCACGCCAACGCCCCTGGACGCGCTGCGCACCGGCCGTCGCCTCGCGGCCCCGCCGCCGCTGACCGAGGCCCCGGACCTCCGCGACGCACCCGCCGATCTGGGCGAGGCGGCGGCCCGCGGCGACCTGACTGCGTTGGCCGAGCTGGTCCGTCGGGCCTCGAGCACCTCGACTGCGCTGGCCCCCGAGCTGGTCGAGGCGGTTCTGAGGGCCCGCGAGGCCGCCCGCCAGGCGGGCGACTACCCGCTCGCCGATCGCCTGCGCGCCGGCCTGGTTGCCGCCGGCGTCGAGGTGCGCGACGCGGCCGGGGGCACCGCGTGGGCGCCGCGCGCCTGAGGCGCCAGAGGCCCGTAGCGCTTGACAGGGAGGTCCCGCGGGCCCAGGATGCTCCCGGGGGGTGAGCCATGGACTGTCGTCCCGGGCCTCCAGCACGGGCTGGGTGGCGCGCCCGTTGGCGATGACCGAAAGACGCCGGCGC
>JAJYDP010000231.1 GCA_021777365.1 Chloroflexota bacterium
CGAGCAGCGGCGGCCCATGGACGCTCCGGGGAGCCTGCGGCTCCCGCGGCGGGGCCTTCGTGGTGCCCTCGGCGGCGCCGAGCTGCGCGGATCGTGCCCTGACAGCCCGGGACCAGCGTCCCATCGGCACCGGCGCGCGCCGGCTCGTGCCGGTTCGCGACAGCTTGTCGAGGGCGGGTACTCTTGGGTCATGGCGACGCGAGATGAGCAGGTGCTCCTGGGCCTCCTCGGCGGCGGCCCGGTCTCCGGCAGCCGGGAGCTGGCCACCCGGACCGGACTCGGGCTGCGCGCCGTCCAGCGCAGCCTGCATGCCCTGGAACTCCGTGGCCACGTGGAGCGGCTCGGGCGCAGTGACGTCACGCTCAGCGCACGGGGCCGCCAGCTGGCCCTCGGGCTCCCCGCGCCGGCAACGCTCCCCGGACCCGCGCCAGCGGAGGGCACCGGACCCGCGTCCCCGGACCCGGACCCTCCCGCGGGGCCGGACGTGCGACCGGCCGCGCCCGACCCGGAGCGGGCGGCTCCCCCCACCTCGGGGGCCGCTGGGCGCCTGTCGCGAACCGGCATGAGCCGGCACCAGCCGGCGCCGGGTTCCGGGAGCGCGCGGCATGTCACATTGGACTGGTGGGTGTGGGCGATCGCTGCGGCGCTCGGGGGAGGCTGCGTCTTGGCCGCGTACCTCGGGTCCCGACCTCGGGCGGGTGCCGATCGGCAGCCGGCCGAGGAAGCACCGCAGCCCCTCGCCTACCAGCCGTCCTGGCCGGGGCTCAGCCCGCTCTGGTAAGCGCGCCTTACGGCCTTACGGGTGCACCCTGGACGAGGCACGTGCCGCACGTCGGCGCAGCTCGGGACCCCGCTCCGATAAGGGACGCTCTCTCGGAGCCCGCACTCCCGCTCAGCGCACCGACTCCCCAGGGCCGCCCCAGAAAGAGGGGCGTTGCCGGCCGCGCGCCTCGGCCCCGTGCGGGTGGTTTCGCTCGATCCTGTCCCACCACGGTAGCGTCCACGTTGACCGTCTGACCCACGATCTGCTCATAGTGTGGGGGTTCCGGGCGCGCAGCAGGGGCGATTCCAGGTGGGATCGTCGACGACCAGCGCGAGGGTCCTGAGCAGTGCCACCTCGAGCGTGAACAGGACCGCTCGGAATGGCGACGTCGTGGCCACGGCCAGCGGGAGCACGACCACGAAGATGACCGCCGACACGGCCCACCGCCCGGGGGCAGAGCCACGGCGACGGCACCGCGGCAGACCTGGCGCCCGCCTTATTCGTCTCTCGCGGATCGATGAGGGTCGCGCTCACCCTGGCTCCGCAGTCCAGTGGCGGATCCCGTCGAGGACGCCCGCGGCATGGGAGTGCGCGGAGCGGAAGATCGTGGGGCCGGCGAGGGAGTCGAGCTCCGGCTGGGCGTTCGCGACGATGACACCCCGAAACCCCGCGGTCAGGAGCTCGGCGTCGTTGCCGCTGTCACCGGCCGCGATGACGTGCTGCGCCGGTATGCCCCACGAGTCCGCAAGGAAGCGCGCCGCGGCCGCCTTGCCAGCATCACCGGGCAGCACGTCGAGGTCGCGGGCCGAGCTGTAGACGAGGGTCACCCGGAGTCCGGTCCGCTCAAGGGCCGTCCGGATGTCGTTCAGTGACGCATCAGACAGGTCGGTCGCGTGATAGCTCGCCTTCCGCGCCGTCTGCGAACCGGCGGCCTGCGGGACGATCCCGGCGAACTGCGCGAGGCAGGTCCGGACCAGCTCGAGATCCCAGCCGTCCGTCGACGTGGGCCAGCCAGGCCACAGCCCGCCGACCAGGTCGTGGATGTCGGCCCCGACGTTCGAAACGATCGCATCCGGCGCCGGGAGAACGCCCGCGGCGACGATCGCCATGACCGATTCGACGGTCCGCCCCGTGGCAAAGACAAGCCGCCACGACTGACGCTGCCCCGCGAACCAGTCCCGGAAGCGCTCGAGAGCGACCTCGTCCCCGAGCAGCGTCCCGTCGAGGTCGCTGACTAGGAGCCGCTGCGGGTCCATTCCGCGCCGTCGGTCATCGCGTCAGCGCTGACCGACACGAGCGATCGCGGCCCGCGACGCTCGGGCTCCTCAGGCGCCGCGTCCGTCGTTCGGGCCACGTCGTCGACGGGTCGCTCGACCGTCTGCAGGACGCCGAGGATCTGCTGGGCGATCCCGTTCCAGGTGAACCGCGCCCGAGCCCGGAGCGCGCCGCCCCGGGCCAGCTGGGCCGCCACCCGCGGGTATTCGAGTACCGTCGCGAGGGCGTGACCGAACGCCTCCGGGGCGAAGGGGTTAGCGTACAGCGCATCGAGACCCCAGGTCACCATCTCCCAGAGCCCGCCCTCCGTCGTCACAACGGCCGGCGTCCCGCAGGCCATCGCCTCGACGGCGGTCATCCCGAACGGTTCGTACCGGCTGGACAGAGCAAAGACGTCCGCCGCCCGATAGTGGTCGGCGAGCTGATCGTCCGGGATGTAGTCGTGGAAGATGACGTGATCGGCGACTCCGAGCTCGTCGGCGAGGCTCCTGAGCGCCCCCATCTGCTCGCGCTCGCCGGGGGTTGGGTCAGTCGACCCGATCGCCAGCATCAGTCGGGCGGGAATCCGCGAACGGACCGCGACGAGGGCCCGGACGAGTAGGTCATAGCCCTTGTTGTCGGCGATGCGCCCGACCGCCAGAACGACCGGTCCCTCCAGGTCGAGGTCGCGCTTCAGCGCCGCGCGGGTGGCCAGCGACACCGGGAAGAACCGCGTGTCGTCGTAGCCCGGCGGAATGACGGCGATTTTCTCGCGGGGGACGTCGTACTCGGTCGCCCGGAGGATGTCGCGCTGCTGCGGAGTCGTCGCGACGAGGACGTCCGCGGCGTCGTAGATCGCCTTCTCGTCGCGGATCCGGCGCCGGAAGTTGTACTGGCGATCAAGCTCCGCCGGGTCGCCGTCCATGCTGTCGCGCTTCCATGCTCCGATCGAGTGCGGCGTGTGGACGTGCGGGATCGCGAGTCGAGAGGCCAGGCCGTCCCCCGCCAGACCGGCATCCCAGTAATGGCTGTCGATGAACGCGTAGTCCAGCCGCTGGGCTCGGGTGAAGCGCTCGGCGTTGACGGTCCACTCGGGGATCACGTCGCACATCACTTCCTTGCGGATGAGCTCGGAGCCGCCCGCCGGGATGCGGATGATCCGGAGGTCGTCGCCGAGGACCTCGATCTGCGCCTGATCCTCGAAGCGGCGGGTGTAGATGTCGACGGCGTAGCCGAGACGGGCGAGGCATTCGGAGAGCTTGAGGACGTAGACGACCTGGCCCCCGGTGTCGGGTCGCCCGAATTCAGGCTGTCCTGACACGTAGCCATGGGTCGAGATCATCATGATTCGCTGGGGCGGGCTGGACATCTCACCTCCCGGTCTCGCGTCGACCGGGAGGTGAGCTGATGATCGTCACCCCGGACGACGACGGCGAGGGAACCGCGGTCGCAGGATGGGGACCGCGGTCGGAGCGGGACGCAGCTCGGTCGACCTCAGGGGGAATCCTAGCCCATGGGGCAAGATTCGGCCCGCAGGGCGTTCAGCCGGCGAGGGTCGAGGGACCAGATCTCCAGGCAGACCAGCCGATCCGCGGCACCCTCGGAGAAGGTTGCCACGCGCCGGAGGCCCCGATGGATGGACGGCAGCCGGAACGTCGCCGCCGTGCGACCGTCGGCGAAGACCTCCATGACCGATCCGTCGACGATAACTCGCAGTTCGAGGACCGACGGCTCGTCCGGCGGGATGATCATCACGTTACTCTCGTCCGGACCGCCGACCTCGACCGTGCCCCGGCGCGTCACCGAGACGCAGCGCTGGCCAGGGCGGAACGCGATCCGGGCCTCGGGCTCCGGACCGTCGTCGTCGAAGATCGCGATCCCGACGGTCGACTCCCCCACCGACGTGAACGAGGCCAGGAGCTCGAAATGATCGGAGACCGGCACCTGGAACGGGGTCCGCGGGGCGGCCTCAAGCAAGTGGCGGCGGGACGAACGGAGCCGGGCCAGCTCCTCCGCCGGGACCTGCGTCAGTCCGCCTTCGGGCCGCAGCGAGACCACGCGCGGCAGGGTGAGCGCCCCGGCCCAATCCCGGGACGACGCCTCCTCGGGCGGGTCTTCCGGGATCCACCCGAGGAGGAGGTGGCGGCCGTCCGGCGCGATGACCGCGGCCGGCGCATAATAGTCCGGGCCACCGTCGAGACGGACTAGGTGCTCCGGCAGGAACCGGTCGTCCTCGATCCGCCCAGAGATGGCGATCACATGGGACGGCCGCGAGCCCGGCGCGGGGTTCGTGATCGACAGGATCAGCAGTGCCCGCTCGCCGAAACGAAGCAGCTGAGGGCACTCCCAGCAGGGTCCTCCGGCATAGCGGGAGTCCGGCAGGTCGCTAGCGGAGAGAAACCGCCCACCGAGGGTCCAGGTCCGCAGGTCCGACGACCGGTAGATCAGGACGACGCCGGCGCCGTCGATCGTGCCGGCCCCGACGAGCATCGCCCAGCCCTCGTCGTCCTTCCAGACGAACGGATCGCGAAACGAGTCGGCGGCGATGCCCGCGGGCGCGCCGGGGATGACCGGGTTGCCGGGGTCCTTGACCCATGTCTCCAGGCCGTCGGAGCTGCGGGCGAGGCAGATGGATGCACGCCGAAGTTGTCCGTCCTGGACGACCCCCGTGTAGAGCATCGTCGGACCGCCGTCGTCGTCGACGACGCAGCCCGACCAACAGCCGAACGCATCCGGCCCGTCCGGATCCGGCGAGATCGCCACCGGCCGGTGCTCCCAGGTGACGAAGTCGCTCGTCACCGCGTGGCCCCAGTGGACCCGGTCCCAATGCGGCGCGACCGGGTTGTGCTGGTAGAAGACGTGAAGCCGGCCCTCGTGAAAGAAGGGACCGTTCGGGTCGTTCATCCAGTTGGCCGGTGGCGTGAGGTGGAAGCAGGGCCGGGCCTCTCGCTCGGCGGTGTCCGGAGGGGCGGGATCTCGCGTCACCGATAGAGCCTCCTTCTGGGCCGAACGCGGGGGTCGCGAGCCAGGCGAGTGCGAAGTCCGCGGCGCCCTCGGCCGCGGCGCCCAGTGCCCCGACGACCCACCGCTGCGTACGGCTCCCGGCCGGCAGGCGCTCAGGCTGCCCTGGCGTGGATCGGCGCGGAGTCAACCGCCGCTGGTGAGGTGGCGGGCACCGGCGGCGTCAAGGTGGGGTAGCTCGGCGTCGCCAGGACCCGGACCGCGGCGAGCGGCCAGTAGCGCAGCCAGACCCGGCCGATGACGTTCGCCAGCGGTACCGGCCCGAAGATGCGCGAGTCGTTGTCGAGCTCGCGATGGTCGCCCATCACGAAGAGCGCGTCGGGCGGGACGACCCAGTGGTCCTGGCCCCTTGGCTCGGTGGGCTGGCCCGCATAGACGTACGGCTCGCTGATCTCCTGCCCGTTGATCGACACGTGGCCGTTGCGCAGGTCCACGGTCTCGCCGGGCAGGCCGATCACGCGCTTGATGTACGGGGTCGAGCCGGGCGCCGCGCCGGGCGGCGTGAACACGACAATGTCGCCGCGCTGGTACCCATCGAGGTCGGGTGTGAGCTTGTCCACCAGCACGGACTGCCCCGGCAGCAGCGTGGTCTCCATGCTCATCTGCTCGACCTGGTACGGCTGGGCGATGAAGGTCTCGCCGACCGCGACGATGAGGAGCGCCAGGATGAGCGTCGCGACCGCCGCCAGCAGCCAGCCCCGTACGCGCCGGCTCACGCGGGACAGACCACTCGGATCACAGGCCGGAGTATAGGCACCGGTTCACCGGCCCATGCTCGCCCCACAGGGGCGCGGGTCGTCGCCGACGCCAGCCCAAAGGACCCTCGTGCGGGGCGGGTGAAGTCGCACTCCGTTCCGGGCAGGAACACACGGGCGGTGGGCCCTCCCCTTTCGGGACGGGGCAGCATGAACGGGGTCCGTCGGCCGGCGATGGGACCGTCACCGCAGAGCCGCCCCGCGAGCAGAGCCCGGGCCTTGACGAGAAGCGCGTCTCGCCGACACTGCTCGCAGGAGCGCACCGACCTGCCACTGCCTGCGGACTGACCCAACCTGTTCCTTGGTGGCTCTCACGACCAGACCATCTACGCGTGGCGCCTCGCGGACGTGCGCCGGGTCCTGGACCTTGCCGCTCCCCTCCCCGATCTCCGGCGCGTCGACCTCGTGACCAACTACCGCTGCCCACCACAGGTCGTCGCGCGGGCAGTCCGGCTCGTGGAGCACAACCGCGAGCGCTTCGCCAAGACGATCCGTGCCGGACCGTCGTCGACTGGCCGGCTGTACCTGCTGCCGGACCCGGGTGATGACGTCGCGCGCGCACGCCGGCTGCTCCGAGAATGGCGCTCGCCGGAGGGAGAGACGCGGGCCATCCTGGCCAGGACCAACGCCGAGCTCGCGCCCTATGCGGCGGTGGCGCTCGAGGCCGGCGTCCCGTACCGCGCGGCCGACGACGGCCTGCTGCTGGATGATCCGGCCATCGACGGGCTGCTCGAGGCCGCCTCGGCGCCGGGAGCGGCGCCACTCCTCGAGCGGCTCCTGCTCGCCCGCGCGTCATCCGGACCGGACAACCCGCGGGCTGCCGCCGCCCTGCTCGCCTGGGCACCCGGGCACGCGGACGGCACGGCGCTCGCGGCCGCCGTCGTCGAGGCGCGGGCCCGCCGGGCCGCCATCCGCCGGGCCGCCATCCGCCGGGACGATGCGCCGCTGCTGCTCGCCACCGCGCACAGCACCAAGGGCCTCGAGTTCGATCACGTGGCGGTGGTCGGGCTGGACGAGGGGCGGTTCCCGAGCGCTCGGAGCGTCGACGAGTCGGACGATCCCGAGCGGACCCTGGAAGAGGAACGCAGGCTGGCCTACGTGGCCTGGACCCGGGCGCGCCGTTCGCTCACCCTCGTGTACGACCCGGATGCCCCGTCGCAGTTCCTGCGAGAGGCGTTCGTAGATGCGGAACTCCGGCCGGCGTGACACGACTTCCGGAGGGCGTGGCGTAGCGCGGCGCCGGGTGACGAGGTGGAACCCGGTGAGACGCACGCATCGCTCGGATGCGCGCTCTTCTCACAGGTCCAGCACGTCCCGCACCGTCTTGAGCCCCTCGACCACGTTCGTGACGTGCTCCTCGAACGGCACGCCGAGCTCCTCGGCCCCCTTGACCAGCTGGTCGCGCGGCACCTGCCGGGCAAAACCCTTGTCCCGCATCTTCTTCGTCACGGCCCGCGGGTCGACCTCGTCCAGGCTGCGGTTCGGCCGCACGTACGCCACCGCGATGACGAAGCCGCTCATCTCGTCGCAGGCGTACACGGTCCTCGCGAGCAGGCTGGTCCGGGGCACGCCGGTGTGATCGCCGTGGCCGAGCACGGCCCCGACGACGTCGTCGGGGTACCCCAGCCGCCGCAGCTCCTCTGCGCCCCGCATGGGATGCGTCTCCGGGTAGCGCTCGTAGTCGAAGTCGTGGAGCAGCCCC
>JAJYDP010000232.1:0-4389 GCA_021777365.1 Chloroflexota bacterium
CTCCGGGTTCAAAGCGCACCACGTCCCCGACGCGCAGACCGGCGCGCGTGGCCGCCCCGGCCTCGAGCTCCAGGCACCCACGCGCACCGCGCACGAACCAGACCACGCCGAGCCATGGGCGCAGGCGTTCCCGGATCGCCACCACGCGCCAGGTCGTGGGCTCTGGGCGCCCGCGGCGGAAGACCCCGCCGCGCGAGGGAACTCGGGCGCCCGGGGCACGCGCCGCGCCGGAGGATGCCGCCGGTGCCGGCTCGTCGGCCGGCGGCGCAGATCCCGCCTCTGCCGGCGCCAGGAACACCGCATCGATGGCGAAGCGCATGAAGAGCATGTGGATGCTCGCGTCCGTGGGGAGCCAGAGCCCCTCGCCCGGCGCCAGGGCGCGCCGGCCCATCAGGCCCCGGAAGCGTGCCCAGATGGAGCGGGCGGTGCAGACGTCGGACGCCAGCAGCGCGTCAGTGCGCGCGATCCGGACAGCGGAGCTCACGGTTGGTGGCGCCTCAGCGCGGCACGGACCACGGGATCGTCCGCGGCAGCGGGCGCGGGAGTGGCCACTTCGCGGAGGCCAGCACGATCGGCGGACGGGGGCTCACGCTCCGCAGCCAGACCCGCGTTCAGTGACCGCCGGTGTTGAGGTTGACCGCGATCAGGATCAGCGCCGGTCCGAGGATCACGGCAAAGAGCGAGGGGAAGATGCATCCCACGAGCGGGAAGAGCATCTTGATCGGCGCCTGGGCCGCCTGCTCCTCTGCCCGCTGCCGGCGCTCGATGCGCAGCTGCTCGGACTGCACCTGCAGCACCTTGCTGATCGAGACGCCCAGCTGCTCGGCCTGGATGACCGCGCCGATGAAGTTCGTGAGCGCCGGTACCTCGGTGCGGGCCACGATGTCGCGCAGGGCGTCGCGCCGCGCCTTGCCGACCCGGATCTCGGCGAGCGCCCGCCGGAACTCGTCCGGGAGCGGGCCGACCATCTTCTCGGTGACCTTGCCGAGCGCGGCGTCGAATCCGAGCCCGGCCCGGACCGAGATGGTCAACAGGTCGAGGGCATCCGGGATGGCGAGGAGGATCTGCTTCTGCCGTGCCCGGATCCGTCGGCCGAGCCAGAACTCCGGTGCCAGGTAGCCGACGCCGGCGCCGGCTACGGCGATGAGGACCCCCTCGAACAGGCTGCCCGCGAGGATCCCGAAGACAAGGAACGCGATGGCGGCCAGGGCGATCGCGACTACCACCTTGAGACCGAGGAAGTCGCTGGTGCGCATGTTCCCCGGGTGCCCGGCCATGGCCAGGCGCTTCTCGGTGCGGCCGGCCTGGGTCGCGCTCGTGAAGCGCTGGGCGATGCCCGAGAGGCGCTGCGCCAGGGGGCGGATCGTCCGCTCGAAGAGCGGCTGCTGGAGCTCCAGCTCCTCGAGGTTGCGCGCCTGCATGGTGCCGAGCTGGGTGAGCCGGGCCTGGACCGGGTCCACCGGCTGCGACTGCGCGATGCCGACGAAGACGAGCAGGATGCCGAGGGCGAGAACCGCGCCGACGACGATGGGCAGGATCGACATCGCTCAGACCTCGATGTCCACGATGCGCCGGATGAGCAGGAAGCCCATGACCATGGCGAACCCGGCGATGGAGAGCACGATGACGCCGGCAGGGAGTCCAAGGACCTCCGGGGGCTTGCGGAACATCGGCTGCATGAACGATGGGGCGATCAGGAAGAGGATCCCCGCCAGGCCGAACGGCAGCCCACCCACGACGTAGCCGGAGAGGCGCTGCTGGGCGGTCAGGGTGCGGATCTCGCCCTTGATGCGGATGCGCTCGCGGATCGTGAAGGCGATCGAGTCGAGGATCTCGGCGAGGTTGCCGCCCACCTGGTGCTGGATCGAGATGGCGGTGACCATCAGCTCGAGGTCGTCCGATCGGACCCGCCGGAGCATGTTCTCCAGCGCCTGGTCGAACGGGAGACCCAGGTTCACCTCCCGGATGACGCGCCCGAACTCGGTCGAGATGGGCGGCCGCGTCTCGCGCACCACCAATTCAACCGCCTGGAGGAACGAGGAACCCGCCCGGAGGGCGTTCGCGATGAGCGTGATCGTGTCCGCGAGCTGGCCGTTGAACGCCTTGAGGCGTGCCGAACGTCGGTGGCCCAGCCAGAACCGCGGCAGCATGAACCCGATGACGGCGCCGATGACCCACGCGAGCGGGCTCGTGAACGCCTGGACGAACGGGCTGAGGAGGATCATCAGGAGCGGGATCCCGAGCGTGCTGCCCGCCCAGATCGCCAGGTACTCGCTGACCTTGAGGCGCAGGTCGGCCCGGGCGATGTCACGTGCCAGGTTGGCGCCGAAGTCGCGCGCCTCGATCCCCCGGTTGAGGGTGGCCATCGCAGCCGAGTTCGCCAGCATGTCCGTGATCGACGGCGTGCCGGCCTTCTTCTTTTCCTCCGGGGTTCGGGCCGAGGCGTACCGCTCGAGGCGCTCGGACACGCTCGAGCCACGGGCGCTCGCGAGCCCGATGGCGACGAGCAGGATGGCGAGACCGGCCACCACGGCCAGACCGAAGACGATCGGGTTGTTCATCTCGCCACTCCCCCGCGCATGGGCCTGCGCGCCTAGTAGTTGAACCCGAAGAGCCCGGGTGGCAGGTGGATGCCCGCCACCTCGAACTTCTCGACGAACTTGGGCCGGATCCCGGTGGGCCGCAGGCGGCCCTGGATCTGGCCCTCCACCACGCCCGTCTGCTCGAAGACGAACACATCCTGCATCACGATCACATCACCTTCCATCCCCTGGACCTCGGTGATGTTCACGATCTTGCGGGTGCCATCCTTCAGGCGGTTCTGGTGGACGATCAGGTCGACGGCCGACGCGATCTGCTCGCGGATGGCCCGCAGCGGCAGCTCCACCCCGGCCATCAGGACCATGGTCTCGAGGCGGGAGAGCATGTCGCGCGGGGTGTTGGCGTGGCCGGTGGACATCGAGCCGTCGTGGCCGGTGTTCATGGCCTGCAGCATGTCGAGCGCCTCGCCCGAGCGGACCTCGCCGACGATGATGCGGTCGGGGCGCATGCGCAGCGCGTTGCGCACGAGCTCGCGGATCGGGATGGCGCCGCGGCCCTCGATGTTCGGCGGGCGCGACTCCAGGGTCACCACGTGCTCCTGGCGCAGCTGGAGCTCCGCCGCGTCCTCGATGGTGACGATGCGCTCGTCGTTGGGGATGAACGAGCTGAGCACGTTGAGGGTGGTGGTCTTGCCGGAGCCCGTGCCGCCGGAGACGAAGACGTTGAGGCGGGCCTCCACGCACGCCTTCAGGAAGTCGAACATCTCCGGGGTGGCGGTGCCGAACCGGATCAGGTCGTCCACCGTGAACGGCGACGCCGCGAACTTCCGGATCGTGAGCACCGGCCCCACCAGCGAGAGCGGCGGGATGATGGCGTTGACGCGGGAGCCGTCGGTGAGGCGGGCGTCGACCATCGGCGAGGACTCGTCCACGCGGCGGCCGATGGGGGCGATGATCCGGTCGATGATCCGCATCACGTGGTCGTCGTTCTGGAAGACCACGTTGGTGAGCTCGAGCTTGCCGGACCGCTCGATGTAGACCTGGCGCGGCCCGTTGACCATGACTTCGGTGATGCTCTCGTCGCGCAGGAGCGGCTCGAGCGGCCCGAGGCCGATGATCTCGTCGGTGATCTGCTCGAGCATCCGCACGCGCTCGGCGCGCGTGAGTGCGAGCCCCTCCTCGTCGATGACCTTGCCGAAGACCTCCTCGATCTGCCGGCGAACCTCGACCTGGTTCGAGAGGTCGAGCTTCGGGTCCAGGTCCTGGATCACCCGGTTCTGGACCCGGAACTTCACGTCCCGGAACGACTCCCGCACCGGGGCCTGCGGCGTGATGCGCGGCGCCGTGGCCGCGCCGCCGTTCGACGGCACCGGCTGGCCGGCGGGCGTGGGCGCGCCGGGCGTGGTGGGAGCCGGCAGTGTTCCGCCCGCGGGCCGGGCGCTCTCGATTCGTCTGAGCAGGGACATTGGCGCGCTCCCTCAGGCTCGCGATGGGCTCATCGCCGGGCGAAGATGGACCGGCGCGGGGCCGAGCGTGTCGCCGACGCATCGGCGGCGCCCGGCTCGACCACGGGGCCGGCAAGGTCTCGGGCGAGGCGGAGCAGGTCCTGGCTGACCTGGGCCTCGGGGTTGCTGGTCACGAAGGGGATGCCGCGGTTCAGCGCGTAGACCACGCTGCGCCCGTCGCTGACGACGGAGTGATCGACCTTGCGGCCGATCGAGCGCTCGACGTCGGCCACCCGGATCCCGAGCGAGGAGTCGGCGCGGTTCAGTACGAGGGCGATGCGCCCGTCGTCGTACCCGAGCTGGCGAGCCACCTCCAGGAAGACCCGCAGGTTGCGGATGTTGGT
>JAJYDP010000232.1:4399-7492 GCA_021777365.1 Chloroflexota bacterium
TCTCGAGCGTCAGCACCGCGGCGATCCGATCCGCCACGTCGAGCATGGCGAGCATCATGTCGCTCAGGATCGGCTGGGTGTCCACCACGACCAGGTCGTGGTCCTCGCGCAGCCGCTCGATCACGCCCCGCATGTAGGCCGGGGTGATGAGCTCGGCGGTCTCGGGCGTCGGCGGCGCGAGCAGCACGTCCACCCCGGAGTCGTGGCGCACGAGCGCGGTGTCCACCGACTCGGGCACGCCGGCCGCGATCTCCGGGACGAGATCCGCCAGCGAGCGGTGCCGCGGGTCGAGGTTGAGCATGACGGCCACGTCGCCGAACTGCAGGCTGGCGTCCACCAGCGCCACGCGCCGACCCTGGCCGGCGGCGGCGACCGCCATGTTCACCGCGATCGTGGTGCGGCCCACCCCGCCCTTGGGCGAGAAGACGGTGACCACGCGCCCGTAGGGATGCTGCCCGTTGCCGGACGACCTCGGGACGGACGCGGCCGCGTCGGCCTGCACCGCGGTGCGGGCCTGCTTCTCGCGCTCCCGCTCGTGGACCTTGCGGATGGAGGTGGTGAGCTCGTCGGCGCTGAAGGGCTTGACCAGGAACTCGCGCGCGCCGGCGAGCATCGAGCGACGCAGGTAGTCCGCCTCGCCCTGCACGCTCATCATGATCACGGCGGCCGTCGGGACCAGCGCGGTGAGCTGCTCGCTGGTGGCGATGCCGTCCATCCCCGGCATGTTGATGTCCATCAGGACCACGTCGGGCGAGAGCTGCTGGGCGAGCGCCAGCGCCTCGGGACCCGACTCGGCGGTACCCACCACCTGCATGTCGGTCTCGAAGCCGAGCAGCTTCGCGAGATGCTCCCGGGTCTCCGGGATGTCATCCACGACGAGGATCTTGATCTGGTCGCTCATGCCGGCTTGGTGACGCTCGTGCGGGCCGCCTGGGCTGGCGGCGGGACTCGGACAGGACGGGCGACGCGGCCCGCCCTGCCCCTGACGTGGCTACTTGGTGGGGAGGGTTCCGGAGAGGAGGACCGGCGGCAGGACGCCGTACTGGTCCACCAGGGTCTTGAGGACGACGCCGCTGGTCTTGTCGGGCGGGGCCGACGCGTCAGCCGGGGCTCGCAGGATCAGCGTGATCGGCATGTTGTTGCCGCCCGCCGCCGTGTTGCTGGTCGCCTGGGTCTGGGCATACTTGATGACCTCGGCCTGCTGCGCGGTGACCGCCAGGATCACGATCATCTGCTGCCCGGTGAGGCCCACCGCCGCCCCCGCGGACGGGGCCGGCTGGGTCTGTTGCTGGCCCGTGGTGGTCGTGGTGACCGGCGGGGTGAGGGTGCCCAGGACCTCCAGGTTCTGCAGGATGTCCTTGACGCTCAGCTGGGGCCCGCCCGGCACCGGCTGCGGGGGTTGGCTGCTGTTGGGCGCGGCCGGGATGTACTCCTGGATGTCGAGGCCGATCACCATGTCCACGTGGTCGCCTGGCTGGATCAGGGTGCCGACCCCCGTGCCCTGGTCGACCTGGACCGACATGGCCCGGTAGCCGGGCTTCAGGGCCTGGACGATCTGGTCACCCTGGGCCGTGTTACCTGTCGCGAAGTCGGCGGCGGTGAGGGTGCTGCCGGCCTCGATCTGGGCCCGCGCGATGCGGCCCACCACCTGGCTGGGATCGCTGAAGGCGTCCACTGGGGCGACGGTCACCGGCACCTGCTTCACCGTGACCTGGCTCGCCGTGATGGTGCTCCCGAGGGAGATGGTGCTGACCGCCTGGACGACCTTCGTGGTGGTCGCTACCGTGGCAGTCGCGGTGCCCGGAGTGGATCCTCCCTGCGTGCCGTACCAGATGATGCCGCCGAAGGCGACCACGGCCAGCAATGCGCCCACCAGGATGATGAGCCGACTCGATCGTTTCAACTGAGTGCTCCCCACGCTCCCCTAGGTGACAGGCGGCAACACTGTAGCACCCTGTCCCCGCGGTTCGACCCTACGAATCTCCCATGACCGATGGCACCGCCGGGCAGGTCACCTTGGTGGCAGCTACCGTGCGTCGCGCGGCGCATGTAGCGAAGAGCGCCAGCCGCGTGGCTGGCGCTCTTCGACTGCGTGCACTGGTTTCTAGACAGACGAACCGACGGTGCTGAGGATGGTGCTGACCTGGTGACCCAGGAAGATCAGCGCGACGATCGCGATGATCGCGATGAGTGCAAGGATCAGGGCGTACTCAGCAAGCCCCTGGCCCTCTTCGCGATCGAAGAAGCGGGCAACGAGATACTGGACGAGCGCCATGTGCGAGGGTCCCTCCTTTCTCTCAGACTCGGTCCGTGGACCGGGCCGTCAGTATGCATCGGCACTTGTGGCCGAGTCCAGTGGGAATCAAGTACCGGGCCGGATTCCGGTGCCAGACTGCAACGTGCTCACGTCGCGCTCGCGACGCTGCTGCCGATGCCGCTGAGCAACCCGCTCACGCTGTGGCCGAAGAATGACAGCGACGCGACGGCGACGATGGCGATGAGTGCCAGGATCAGAGCGTATTCCGCCAGACCCTGTCCAGACTCCTTCGCGCGATCATCGCGGCGCTCCTGCGGCGCCGCGTTGCGGGACGGAGGAGAGAGCGTGAACATCTCCGACCTCCCGTGAGTGTCGGCTCGATACGAGCCGGATGACTACTCGCCGGCCCGGATACCCGGGTCGGCCACCGCACGGTACGCGTGTCCGCCCGTTGGCCACAAGACCCCCGAATGTCCCGGAACGCGGGTGTGTCGATCGCGTGTGGGAATTGCGGTGCAGTCCCGCAACACGCCGGAGGCACCGGGACGGCGGCGAGACCGGGCGATTCTCTAGCCCGGCAGTTCCACCGCCAGGTCCAGGCAGCGTCCTTCGTCGCTGAGCCGCGCCTCGATGCCGAGGGAGCGGGCGCGCTGCGCGATGTCCCGCCAGGCGCCGGCGGACAGCCCCTGGGGTGCCTCCGGCGTGGCCTGGGACGCTGCGGCCCGCGCGGCCTCGTCCTCGCGCTGTTCGCGGATCATCGCCGCCAGCGCCGGCGGCAGGTCCTCGCCCTGCTCGCGCGAACCGAGTCGGAACCGCCCGCCTCGGCCGCGCGGCTT
>JAJYDP010000233.1 GCA_021777365.1 Chloroflexota bacterium
GGCTGGACCGGCTTCCGTCGGGCGCCTGCGTGCTCTGCTTCAACCACCAGAGCTGGACCGACCCGTTCGTGCTGCTGGCCGTGCTGCCCTGGTGGCCGCGTCTCTACATCTTCGGGCCGCGCGAGGCGGACATGACGCGCGGCTGGCGCAACCGGCTCATGGCCTGGACGGGGACGCCCGTCCCGTACCGGCCGGCCGGCGACGACCTGCGCGGCGCGGCGCGCCGTGCGCAGGCCGTCCTGGAGTCCGGCGGGATCCTGGCGATCGCAGGGGAGGGGCGGATCCACGCCGGCGAGGCCGAGCTGCTGCCGCTCAGCGAGGGCGCAGCGTTCTTCGCGCTGCGCGCGGGCGTGCCCCTGGTCCCCTGTGCGATCAACGGGACCAGCTGGCTCGCCTTCGGCCGACGCATCCGTGTCCGAGCGGGCCCGCCGATCGAGGTGAGCGGGCGACCGACGCAGGCCGCGGTCCGCGAGCTCACGGAGCGGCTGTGGACGGAGTTGCACGAACTGTGCCAGGGCTATCCGGATCCGGCGCCACCGGGCTGGTTCGGCCGATGGCTCACCGAGGCGTTCAACGACTGGCCCGAGGGCGCCCGGCCCGACGTGCGCCGCGTGACGACCGCGACCGACGCCGGCAGCCCCATACGGCGTGAATCCTGACGCGCGGCCCCGTGGACCCATACGGCGACTTCGCGCGTTATGTCGGGGGGCTCGACTGGCCCGGGGCCGCGCTCGCGGCTCTCGTGGCGATCGTGGTGGCCGGCCTGGCGATCGCGGGCGGGATGGCGATCACCGGCTGGGGCGGTCGCCGCCTCTGGGAGCTGCCTCCCTCCGTGGCGCGGAGCGTCGGACGACTCGCGAGGCTCGGCCGTGCGGCAACGGAGCCGCCGCCCACCCGCTGGTTATGCGGCACCTGCCTCTCGTGGAACCCGCCGGGCTCCGAGCAGTGCTCGAGCGGCTGCGGGCCGCGGGTGGAACACGAGCGTCCGGTGCCGGCACCCACCGACGAACTCGGGGCCCAGCGCGGCGGTCGCGGCTCCCGCCGCCGCTGAACGAAACGGTGGACGCGCGGCTCGCCGTTCAGGCGGCGGGGACCCCGAAGCGGCCCGGGTCCAGTTCGGCCGGGATGACGGGATCGCGCCCCAGGACCAGGTCGGCGACCAGGCGGGCCGAGGCCGGACCGGTCGAGATGCCCCACGGGCCGTGGCCGGCACAGACGAAGAGCCGCTCGCGGCCGGGGACGCGGCCGACCAGCGGACGACCGTCGACGCACTGCGGCCTGGCGCACGCGCGCACGCCGCGGATGGGCGCGTCCGCCACGCCCGGCACGAACCGCGCCGCCCGCAGCAGGATCGGCTCGATCCAGCGCCCGGCGTCGGGTTCGGCGTCGAGGAAGGTCGAACCCACGGAGCTCGCTCCCGGCTGCGGCACCAGGCTGAACTCGACGGCCTCCACGGCAGGCTCGCGGGCCGGGGTCGTGCCGTCGGTGCCCGCGGGGGACCACTCCATCACGGTGTCGATCCCGGCCTCCTCGAGCGCATGCCGCGGCGGCGCCGCGAGCTCGGCCTCGACCACGACGCCCCAGCGCGGCTGGATCGGCGCCCAACGGTCTGTCGGGTCCAGCACGCCCGGTGTCCAGGGGCCGGCGGCCACGAGCACCGCGCCGGCGGTCAGGAGGCGGCCGTCCACCCGCACCCCGACGACGGTGTCTCCGTCGAGCTCGAGGGACGCGCCCCGGCCCTGGCGGACCACCGTGCCCCGTGCCTCCGCCAGCGTGGCGTAGCCGTAGGTCGAAGCGGCCGGCACCACCGGGTAACCGATGTCGACCCGACATGCCCAGAGTCCCGGACCGACGGCCGGTTCGATCGCCTGGAGGGCCGCGCCCCCGACGACCTCGGTGCTCAGCTCCGGGAAGGCCGCCGTGATGGTCGCCGCCTCGGTGCGGGCGGCCGCCTCCCGTGGCGACACGAAGAGCATCCCGGCGGGCTCGTCCGGCAGCCGGAAGCCGACCCCGTTCGCCGACAGGTCGCGGTAGAGGGCGAGCGTCGTGCGATACAGGGCGGCCATCGCCGGGTCGAACGGGTGCTGCACCACCCCCGAGTTGGCGCCGGATGCGCCCGAGGCGAGCCCCTCCCGCTCCACGAGGAGGACGCGCGCACCCGCCTCGGCGAGGAACGCGGCCGCGGCCGTGCCGACGATCCCGCCTCCCACCACGATCACGTCCACGGCGCCGTCCCTCATGCGCTCTCCCCGGTCGGGCTGCCTGCTGCGCCGTGGGCTCCGCCGCGGCCGTCACGGGGCGTGTCCCGTTTCCGTATCGCGGCGTCGAGCGCAGCGAGCTCACGATCGAGCACGAGCGGTCGCCGCTGCTGGCGGGGCGTGGGCGCCTGCGCGTTCAGCTCGGCGATGGCCGCGTTGGCGCGCTCGACGATGGTGACCAGCCGGCGGCGCATGACCGACCCCGCGATCGAGGTCGCGCCGGGGGCGCCCTCCAGCAGCGCATCGCGCTCGCGGAGCAGGGCCCGCGCCCGCTTGTCCGCCTCGATCCATGGCGGCGCCGCCCCCGCGTTGCGCAGGATGTGGAAGGCGCTCGCCAGGTCGCCCGCGGCGCTGTCGTCGGGGAGGGGCAGCCGTTCCCCGCGGTGGGGCAGGTCGGCGAACTCGCCGCGGTCCATCGCCTCCCGGATGAGCCGTTCCACGATGCTCTCGTGGTTCGGGCCCACCTGCAGGCGTCCCTCGGCGTCGCGTCGCACCGGGCTCATGTCGCGAACGATACCCCGTGGCGACCGGAGCCTGAAGAGCCGCGTGCCGGCACCCGCGGGACGCCGGTTGCGCCCGGGGCACGCGGCTCGCGGCGGTTGCCCAGGGCATGCGACAGTTGCGCCCGGGGCACGCGGCTCGCGGCGGTTGCCCAGGGCATGCGACAGTTGCGCCCGGGGCACGCGGCGGTCCCGGGGCACGCGTCATCGCGCCCCGGGACCCGGACGAGTGGACGCTAGCCGTTCGAGCCGGTGCCGGTCGAGCCAGGCGTCGTGGTCGAGCCCGGCGCCGTGCCTGAACCTGGCGCCGCAGAGCCGCCGTCGTCGACGTCGTGGTCGTTCGGTCGCCCGGCTCCACCGGGACCGCACGGCCCGATCCCGGTCGAGTTGACCTGGTCGGTGGCGAACTGCGTCGCGTTGGCGAGTTCCTGGTTCGCCTGGGCCTGGGTCATGGTCCCGGCCTTGACCGCCGCGGCGATCTCGCCCTGCTTGTCCTGCACGAGGGCGTCGATCACCGTCTGGGCGGCCACGTTGTGGGCGGCCGCCACCTGGGCGATCGTCCTGCCCGCCGAGAGCTCGGTGCTCAGCTGGGTCTCGGTGATGCCGATCGCTCTGGCGACGACCGAGGCGTCGGAGACCGCCTCGGTGGTCCCACCCATGCCGGGACGGGCGCCGAGGGCCCCGGCGGCCGGACCGCCCGTTCCGGCACTGGTGGCGCCCGTGCCGGCGGCGCCCGGGCCGGCGGCGCCGGACCCGGTCGTGGCCGGGGTGGTGCCCGAGCCGGTCGTCGTCGGTGCGGTGGCCGCCGACGAGGCCGCGGGACTGGCCGCGGCCACGAGGCCCGGGATGACGAGCGACGCACCCGCGCCGCCCAGCAGCAGCGTGGCCGCCACGGCCGACGTGGTTAGGAGCTTCCTGGTACGCACGGTGGTGATTCCTTTCGCGGTGTGCCTTCCCCGTCGGGAAGGACGCCGCGCAGGGTGACGCGGCGCACCTGTCGGAAGGATGACGATGGCCGCTGTCCCACGGCGAAGTCCAGCACGCCCGGGGATCTGCCGGCGCGCCCTGCATGTCAGCCTGGCAATGCAGGCCGGTACACCGAGGCATGACCATGGCGCGCATGTTCAGGCCGTTCGTCCGTGGCACCTCGCGGTTCGGAGCACTAGTCTCCTGCGGGGCCGAGCACGCCGCGGGCGCCCTTCCCGACGGCCGACGGTGCCGCCCCACGGGAGGGCCCTCATGCCGGCGGTCGTTGTTCGCCAACTCTGCAGGGACTACGACGGCCTGCGTGCCGTCGACGGCGTGTCGTTCGAGATCGAGGAGGGCGAGATCTTCGCCCTGCTTGGGCCGAATGGCGCGGGCAAGACGACGACGGTCGAGATCCTCGAAGGCCACCGTCCCCGCACCTCAGGCTCCGTCAGCGTGCTCGGGGAGGACCCGCAATCGGCCGGGCGCCGGTTCCGCGAGCGGATCGGGATCGTCCTCCAGGAAGCGGGGTTCGACGAGGACTTCACCCCGCGCGAGCTGGTCACGCTGTACCGGCGCATGTACCCGCGCCGCCTGGACGTTGATGACGTGCTGGCGCTCGTCGGGCTCACGGACAAGCGCGACGCCCGCGTCAAGACCCTGTCGGGCGGACAGCGCCGCCGGCTCGACCTCGCGCTGGGGCTCGTCGGCGATCCCGACCTGCTCTTCCTCGATGAGCCGACGACCGGCTTCGATCCATCCGCGCGCCGCCGGGCGTGGGAGCTCGTCGATGCGCTGCGCGATCTCGGCAAGACCGTCCTCCTGACGACCCACTACATGGACGAGGCGGAGCACCTGGCCGACCGTCTCGGGGTGCTGGTCGGGGGCAGGCTCGTCGCCGTCGGGACCCCCGAGCAGCTCGGTGCGGCCGCCAGCACCACGTCCGTCGTGTCGTTCCGGCTTCCGCCTGCGGCCGCCCCGGACGACCTGCCCCGCTTCGACGGCCGGCTCTCGCAGGACGGGAGCGACTGGCGTCTCGAGACCGCCGAGCCCACGCGATCGCTCAACGAGATCACGGCGTGGGCCATCGCCCGCGGCGTCGATCTGTCATCGCTGTCCGTCGGACGCCCGTCGCTCGAAGACACGTACCTCGCGCTCGTCGCGGCCCACGACCCGGGCAGCGCGACCGGCACGGCACCATCCGACGAGGTGCCCCAATGAGCGTGCTGGCGCACCTCGTGCCGCATGCCACGATCGAGCGACGCCCCGCGACGGTGGGCATGGTCCGCGACCAGATCGGCTACGCCTTCCGCGAGCTGTTGCGAGCGCGCATCCTGCTCGTGTTCACCTTCGTGCTGCCGATCATGTGGCTGACCATCATCGGCCTCGTCGCGGGCAACGAGGCCGTCGACCAGGCGACCGGCGTTCGCGTGATGCAGTTCGCCACGCCGATGGCGGTGGTCATGGCCGCGGTGTTCGCGGCCTACCCGCCCGTGGCGATGGGCCTGGGGGTCGCGCGCGAGCAGAAGATCATGAAGCGGTTGCGCGGCACGCCGCTGCCGATGTGGATCTACGTCGCCGGCCGGGTGGGCGCCGCGGCCGTGCTGGCGACCATCTCCGTCCTCGTGATGCTGCTCCTGGGCGTGGCCGAGTACGACGTCCAAGTCCAGTGGCAGACCGTGCCGGCCACGCTCATCACGCTGCTCGTCGCGATCGCCTGCCTGGCTGCGCTGGGCCTCGCCGTGGGAGCCCTGGCGCCCTCCGCCCGCACGGCGCAGACCCTGGCCGTCGGATCGGCCGTGGCCGTCCTGTTCCTGTCGGGGATGATGACGATCGGTTCGACCCTGCCGGCCTGGATGGACTCGGTCGGCTGGATCTTCCCGGTCCGGCCGCTGCTCGTCTCGCTCCAGGACCAGTTCAACCCATTCCTCCACGGCCCCGGCTGGAACCTGCAGGCCCTGGCCGTTATCGCGGCCTGGGGGCTGGCAGCGGCCCTCGTCGCCTCGCGCGTGCTCGAACGCGAGCCGTCATGGCGGGCGGCCACCGGGGGTCGCGGGCGTCGGGCCTCGACGGTGTCGCCGGCTGCCCGGGTCGAGCATCGAAGCCTCATGGCGAGCGCACCCGGGGAGCCGAGCGCCCTCGCCCTGGCGTTCGACCAGGTGCGCTGGGCGAACCGGGGAACGCTGCGGGACCTCGGGGATGTCGTGTTCGCCATCGCGATGCCTGTGGCTCTGTACGCCCTCATCGGCTCGATGTACCCGCACGCGGACTTCTTCCCAGGCACGCCGCTCGTGCGGTTCTTCGCCTGCAGCATGGCTGCCTACGGCGCCGGTGTCACGGCGTTCGTCAACCTGCCGGTGGCGGTCGCGCGGGCCCGCGAGCAGGGCGTCCTCAAGCGCCTGCGGGGCACGCCGCTGGCGACATGGCAGTACCTGCTCGGCCGGATCGCATCGGCGGCGCTCATCTCGCTGCTGACCGCCGCGCTGGTGTTCGGGGTGGGGCTGGCGTTCTTCGGGGTTCCGCTCTCACCCGAGCGGTTGCCGCTGGCGCTGGCGGTGTTCGTGCTGGGGACGCTCACGCTCGGAGCCTGCGGCTTCGCGCTCATGGTGCGGACGGGGAGCGCCCGCGCCACGGCGGTCACGGGCCTGAGCATCCTGCTGCCGCTGTCGTTCTTCTCGGACGTCTTCCTCTCGGGCGGCGGGCCCGGCTGGATGGCGACGGTCGGGTCGATCTTCCCGCTGCGGCACTTCGTCCACGCCTTGTACGGGTCCATCGACCCGTCCGGGGTATCGATCGCCTGGACCGACATCGGGGCGATGGCGGCGTGGTTGGCCGCGGCAATGATCGTCGCGGTCCGATTCTTCCGGTGGGAGCCGAAGAGCTGAGTGATCACCGTGCCGGGGCAGTCTGGTGCCGAACGACAGTTACTGTCGGTCGGATCTTGTGAGCAGGCGAGACCGACCCGCGTGGATGGGAGGGAGTCGAGCGTGCGCACGCACGGCGTGCCCGGGCGCAGGGCCGGGGTCTCCAGGTGGACGGCGTGCTGCTGCGCCGTGGTCGTAGCTGCGTCCTTCGTGGCGGGGTGCACCTCGGGCGGGTCCGCCCCTCCGGCGGCACGCGCGTGGCTCCTGGCGGGTCGGCCGATGACCGCCTGCACCATCAGCGGTGAGGTCCCGGTGAAGGCGGCGGTCGCCGGATACTGCGGCACCCTGCAGGTACCGGAGGACCGGGCGAGCCCATCGGGCCGCCAGGTCGGACTGCACGTGGCGATCGTCCCCGCCGCGACGCCCCATCCTGTCCCGGATCCGTTCTTCGCCCTTGCCGGGGGCCCGGGCGACGCGAGCACGTCGTTCTTCGCCTGGCTGCCGGGGCTGTACTCGGACGTCCACGCCCGCCACGACATCGTGATGGTCGACCAGCGGGGCACCGGCGCGTCGAACCCCCTGGCCATGCCGCCGGTGCCCGACACGACGGGCCTGTCGGCGGCCGAGACGGATGCGCAATTGGCCACCTGGGCGAGCGAGGGCCTCGCCGCCCTGGACGCCGACCCGCGCATGTACACGAGCACGGTCGCGGCCGACGACCTCGACGCCGTCCGGACAGCCCTCGGGTACGAGCGGATCGACCTCTACGGCACCTCCTACGGCGGCGAGCTCGCGCAGTACTACCTGCGCCAGCACCCCGATCACGTTCGCGTGGCGATCATGGATGGCTCGACGCCGCTCGACGTGCCGGTCCTCGAG
>JAJYDP010000234.1:0-6808 GCA_021777365.1 Chloroflexota bacterium
AGATCCAGTGCCATCTTCAGCGCGATCACCCACAGCAGCACCCCGATCAGACGCTTGAGCTGGGCGCCGGTGAGGCGGGTCTGCATCACGTGCGACCCCGCCAGCGAGCCTGCTCCGGCCAGCACCGCCATGGTGAGGGTGAAGCGTGGATCGATGCCGCCCAGGGCCGCGTGGCCGGCGAAGCCCGAGAGCGACGAGAAGAAGACGGCGAGCGCGGTGGTGCCGGCCGCGATCTTGGGCTCGAGGCCGAGCCACGTCAGTCCTGGCAGGATGATGTTGCCGCCGCCCACGCCGAGCAGCCCGCCCAGGAACCCCGCCACGCCGCCGACGCCGGCCCCGACGCCTGCCTCGGTCGAGCGGCTCAGCGCCCGCCGCCCGGCCTTTGCGCGGTAGAGGAGCATCATCGCGCCGGCGAAGACCAGGAAGACCACGAAGAGCCCCAGCAGCACGCGCCGGTCGACGCTGGCCGTGAGGCGGGCGCCGAAGGGCGCCAGCACCACCGCCGCGATGAGCACGGGCACCCCGGCACGCCAGTCGATCAGGCGGCCACGCCAGTACGCCATGGTGGCCGCCGAGAGGCTGACGGCGTTCAGCAGCAGCGCCGTGGAGGTCGCCTGGCCCAGCGGCACGCCCAGGTAGTAGAAGAGCGGCACGAAGAGGAACGCGGCGCCCAGGCCGGCCATCGCCATGACGCCCGAGAAGACGAAGACGCTCGCCCCGCCGACGAGGTAGAGCAGCACGGATCAGTGCCCCGGTCGTCGGCTCAGCGCGGATAGCCCGAGCAGGCCGCGCAGACCGTGCGGCCTTCCGCGACCCGGAGATACGGCTCCGCGACCAGCTCGCCACAGGACGGGCAGACTGCGAAGCGCACGACTTCCTCGGGCTCGCTCCAGGTCCGCGCCTCGACCTGTCCCACGGTCATGATCTCCTCCGCCGGCGCATCCCAGACCAGGCGCACCACCTCCATCTGCTCCGCGTCGGGGATCTCCGAGGCCGGCACACCCGCAGCGCGTTTCTGCATGAACGAGGTCGCCCGGATCTTCGGCTGGAGGGTGGGCTTGTAGGCGACCCGGACTGCGCGCCCGGCGTCCTTGTCGACCAGGGTGACCGCGAACTTCCCCTCCCCCGACTTCTCGATGTTGCCCTTGCCGAACGTGCAGCCGGTGGTGAACTGGATGCCGTCGCCGAAGCACATCCCGCCGTGGTAGTCGCCGGTCTCGATGATCGCGTGCAGCTCCTTGGCCCCCGCACGGGTCGCGCCAAGTTCGCGCATCGCGGCCAGGCCCAGCCGCACGCCTGCCGTGCTGGCCCAGCACTTGTGGCCGTGGAAGGCCAGGGCCTGGCTGAGGATCTCGGTGTCGTCCATGTGCGTGTTCCTGAGCGCCGATCGCGTCTAGTAGACGAGGACGTGGGAGGCCGAGCTCATCTCGAGGATGAAGCGTCCGGCAGCGACCACCTCGGCGTTCTCCACCAGCGTGTCGCGGTCGATGCCCCGCTTGGCAACGCCCAGCGGGCACGCGAGCAGCCGTCCTCCGAGCTCGCGGTAGTCGGCCATCAGCTTCGCGAGCGTCGGGTATCCCGTTGCCGCGACGGTGTCCGCGGCGCCCTTGACGGCCAGCTCGACGCCGGCCTCCTGGAGCCCGACCACGACGTCCACTTCCGACGCCAGTGCGCCGACGGCCATCACCATCGGCATCGTGACCTGCTCGGCCTCGTCCGCACCGTGGGTGATCATGATCAGGAGCTTCTCGGGTGCTTCCATCTCGCTGGTACCTCCTGTTCCCAGAGCCGGGATTCCGGCGTCGGGTGAGTTGAGCTGGCGACGTGCCGTCGCCTGTTACGCCTGCGTGGACCGGTCGCCCGCTGCGGTTCCGGTCACGCCTGCATCGGGTCGCCTCGTCCCTGTCCGCAGGGCTCGCGTTCGAGCTGCAGGGTTGCGTGCGAGACGCCGATGCGGCGCAATGCATTCGTGGCGGCCGGCAGCACGTCACACTCGTTGGCCGCCGCCTGCAGCTCGAGGTGCGCCGTCACCAACGGCAGGTCCTCGGCCAGTGCCCAGACGTGGAGATCGTGGATCCCCGCGGCCCCGGGCACCGCGCGCAGCGCTGCGCCGGCCGATGCGAGCGATGGCTGCGCCGGAACACCCTCGGCGAGGATATGGACCACGTCGACGAGCAGCCGCAGGCCGGCGGCACCGAGCAGCAGCCCGATCGCCAGGCTGGCGATCGCGTCGAGGACCGGCGGACCGCCGGCCAGGATCACCAGCGATGCGGCGATGACGGCCGATGAGCCCGCGGCGTCGCCGGCAAGGTGGAGCACCAGCACGCGGGTCGCGCTGGTGCGCCGCTCGATCCCGTGCACGAGGAGCGCCGACGCCGTGTTGGTGACCAGCGCCAGCACCGCGACGCCCAGGACCCCCGTGGCCTCCACCGGGGTCGGCGCGAGGAGGCGGCCCACGCTCTCGGCGAGGACCGCCGCGCTCGCCGCCACCAGCAGCGCCCCGTTGACCAGCGCGCCGATCGACTCCATGCGGTGGAACCCGTAGCTGTGGGCGTCGTCCGGCTCGCGAGTCGCGAGTCGGGCCGCCGAGAAGCCCACCAGGAGCGCCGCGACGTCGACCGCGACATGGGTCGCGTCGCTCAAGAGCGCCAGGCTCCCCGTGAGCAGGCCACCCACCACCTCCAGGACGAGGACGCCCAGGGCGAGCAGGAGCGCGACCAGGAGCCGCGGCGACGGCGCGCTGCGCGCGACGGTTTGTGCGTGGAGCGTGGGGTTTGCCAGCGACGGAGTCGGCGGCGATGCATCCATTGGTGGTCCTGCGGTGATGCGCGTAGCGCGCGGAGGCGAGGAGGCGTGGGGCGCGGTGCGCCTTTGCCTCCCCGCCGGTTCATTCGGTGTGATCACGGCCCCGTGGTGCCACCGGGTCTTATCCCGGTGGCATCCCTGTCGTGAACATCTCAGGCGCAACTGTGACAGTGACAGCTGAGGCACGCCCGGGTCGCGCGGCCCGTAATGGCAGGGCCGGATGGCAGGCCGACACCGCCGGCAGCCATCACTCGGGGAGGATCAGCCGCCGATGATCGTCATCGCCTCGCGCGTGTCGGAGGGAGGCAGTGCAGCCCGCAGCTCACTGTAGCGATCGTCGCGGCGGCGCCACGCCGAGACGATCGCCGTCGCCAGCTCCTCATCGCTCGAGCCTCCCCGCAGCAGGCTTCGCAGGTCGACCGCGGACGCACCGAACAGGCAGAAGAACAGCCGCCCGTCGGCCGTCAGCCGGACGCGCGAGCATCCCGCGCAGAACGGCCGGGTCACCGATGCGATCATCCCGATCTCGCCAGCCCCGTCGAGGTAGCGGAACCGCTCCGCGACCTCAGAGTCCGAGCCGCGAAACGCGGGCCCCACGGGCCACTCCGCGCTGACCCGGGCGTGGATCTCCGCTGCGCTCACGACGTCCTCCCGACGCCAGCGGTTGCGGGGGCCCACGTCCATGTACTCGATGAACCGCAGGGTGAGGCCGCGCTCGCGCGCGTAACGCGCCAGCGGCAGCACCTGGTCCTCGTTGACACCGCGCAGCACCACCATGTTGAGCTTGACCGGGGCGAACCCGGTCGCGACCGCCGCCTCGATCCCGGTGAGGACGGCGGAGACCGGGACATCGACCCCGGCGAGGCGCCGGAACGTCGCGTGCTCGAGCGCGTCCAGGCTCACCGTGAGCCGGCGCAGGCCGGCCCGGCGGAGGCGCGCCGCCTGGCCGGCGAGCAGGTGCCCGTTGGTGGTGAGCCCCAGGTCCTCCAGGCCCGGCAGGGCGACCAGCCGTCCGACCAGGTCGTCGAGCCCGTGTCGCAGCAGCGGCTCGCCGCCGGTGAGCCGGATCTTGCGCACGCCGAGCCGCAGGAAGACGCCGGCGACCCGCTCGATCTCCTCGAAGGAGAGGATCTGGTCGTGCGGGCGGAAGCGTATCGGCCCCGTGGGCGAGACGCAGTAACCGCAGCGGAAGTTGCAGCGGTCGGTGACCGAAATGCGGAGATCGCGCAGCGGCCGGCCGAGCAGGTCGAACAGCGGACGCACCGGCCGGACCCGGTCGAGGGCGGAGCGGGCGGCCGGCGCCGCTGGTCGGTGGGGATCCATCGCGTCGCCTGCTGAGGGTGTGGTGCTCACCTGGCCCTGCCCCACCATTCGACGGTGACATGCTCGCCGGGAGCCACTGCCCCCCGGTCCGCCTCGAGCAGCGCCAGTCCATCGGCGAGGGCAGCCCCCGATAGCATCGCCGAGCCGCGCTCGATGACGGCCTCGACCTCGGCGACCGGGCCGGCCCCCACGATCCGGACCGGCACCAGTTCGAGGCGCCCCGGGCGATGCGCGATGAGCGTCCGGGCGGTGGCGCTCGAGCTGGGGCGGAGCGGGTCGGCGTCCCCGGCCAAGCGTCGCAGGGCCGGTCGGACCAGCGCCTCGAAACCCGCCAGCGACGCCAGCGGATTGCCGGGCAGGACGAAGACCGGGGTCCCCCCGATCAGCCCCATCGAGGTAGGGCGGCCGGGCTTGATGGCCAGCTGGTGGATCAGGAGCGAGCCGCGCTGGCACAGCCGGCCGATAAGGTGGTCGCGGCTCCCCAGTGACGCCCCGCCGCTGGTGCACACGAGGTCCGCGTCCTGCGCCAGACGCGCGAGCCGGCTCCCGATGCGGACAGGATCATCGTGGAGGCGCTCCGCGGCCACGACCTCGCCGCCTGCCTCCTCCACCAGCGCTCCGAGGAGGGGGCCGTCCGCGTCGTAGATGTGCCCGGGGGGCAGCGCAGATCCCGGGTCCGCGACCTCGTCGCCGGTCACGAGGATCGCCACCCGAGGCCGTGGGGTGACCACGGCCGAAACGAGCCCGAGCGAGGACAGCAGCCCGATCGCAGCGGGTGTCAGCCGGCTGTCCGCCGCCAGGCCGAGCCTGCCCTTCGCCAGCTCCTCGCCCGCCCGCCGGATGTGGTCACCGGGGCGGACGTCGCCTTCGAACTCCAGGCGATCACGCCGCTCGTGGACACGCTCGATGGGGACCACGGCGTGTGCGCCGGGCGGGACCGGCATGCCGGTGGAGATGGGCCACGCGTCAGAGCGGGGCACCCATCGAGCCGAGCCGCTCGCCGGGTTCAGTCGCACCGCGTACCCGTCCATGGCGGCGTTGTCGAACGGGGGCAGCGGGATCGGCGCACGCACGTCCACGGCAAGCCGGCAGCCGCGGGCCCGGACGAGGGGGCGCTCTGCCGGATCCAGGGGCCGGACGCGCTCCAGCACCATGACCCGCGCAACGTCGAGGTCGACCAACTCCACCTCGTCCCCCGCCGAGGAAGCGCGAGGATGGCGGTCGGCGTTGGTGATCTTCGTCAGTGTGCCTCCGCGGTGGGCTGGACCGCGCTCCATGCGCCCTCCAGCCCCTACAGTTGCCACCATGACCTCGCTTACCGTGTTCGGCGCGCTGGCAGTCAGCGCGATGCTGCTCTTCTACGCCCTGGAATCCCGTTCACGCTGGTTCGTCCTCGCCTTCGCCGCGGCGTGTCTCGCCTCGTCCGCCTACGGGTTCCTGCAGGGCGCGTGGCCCTTCGGCGTGGTCGAACTGATCTGGAGTGGCGTGGCCGCGCGCCGCTGGTGGGCTCGGGGCCACGCGGTTATCTGAGGGCGGGCGGGATCGCGCTTCGGATGAGCCTAGGCTCCGGTCTGGCGCTCCAGGTGCGCCACCAGCGCCTGCAGGGCAGCCGCGCGTTCGTGGGCCGGAAGCGCCCGCAGCGTGAGCCCCACCAGGTACGCCGAGATGGGGGCCGCGATGCGCTCGCTGGCATGGGCCGCCACGCGGGCCAGGTCGAGGATCGCCGTCTGCTCGGCGGCCGAGGGCACGGCGGCGCCGTCCGGCAGCTCGCCGAGCACGAGATCGAGCCAGGCCGAGAGGGAGCGGGCGGGTTCGGCATGCGGAGGGGTCATCGGGTCGCTCCTTCCGTGGCGTCCTGTGCGCCGGGCGCATCGAGCACCTCGCGGGCCCAACCGTAGGCCGCGGCGGTGGCGGGGAACCCCGCGGTGGGGACGGCAAGGGCAATGGCGTGCAGCAGCGCGTCCGCGCTCATCCCCTCTTCCAGCCCGCGCCGCACGTGCGAACGGACGGCCCCCTCGGAGGCGAGGCCCACGGCGATGCCGAGCTTGACCAGCCGCTGCTCGTGGATCGTCAGCGGTCCGGCCGCGTGACAGGCTTGGGCCAGGGCGTCATATGCGGCGCCGACGCCGGGGTATCGGGCACGCAGTTCCAGGTAAACGGCCGGCAGGTACCCGGCCGACGGCTGGTCGCTCATCCATCCCTCCTCATCCGTGCGAGAGCGGTCGCAGGACCGCCGCCAGCATGCTAGCCGTCCGGGCTGCCCCACTGCCGCGTTTGTGGCGCATCTCCCGCGAGGAGGCGACCGCCATTCGGCACGGTCCGGATCGTGCCGCATGACACATGTCCCGGACTCGAGACTGTCAGCACCATAGCCGAAATTGCAACAGCTCACGGCGTGCCCAGCCGTTGGGCCAGACTCGCGGGACTGATGGCCGGCGGGCAACCATAAGCGCCGGGATCACGCTGGGGGAGGGAGCAGGGACCCATGCCGAACGCGGAGTCCAGAGGAGGCGCGGCCGTCGGAACGCCCGAACCGGCACCCGCGGCCCTCGATCCGACCACGCTCGAACGACGCGATTTCCTGACCAAAGCGGCCGCTGCACTGGCAGTCGGGGCGGTGCTCCCGCTCGGCGGCCTCGGCGCGACCGTACTCACGCCCGCAAAGGAAAAGGCCGCGAAG
>JAJYDP010000234.1:6818-7463 GCA_021777365.1 Chloroflexota bacterium
GAAGGGGCGGCGCGCCCTACCCGCTGCGCCCGCGCCGACCTTCGACGTCAGCCCCCAGGCGGACGAGGACATCCTGGTCCGCATGCAGCGCGACCTCGTGCGCGCCCTGAGCAAGCCGATCGACCAGCGACGCTGGGGCATGGTCATCGACACCCGCAAGTGCGTGGCCTGCATGTCGTGCACCGTCGCGTGCGTGATGGAGAACAAGCTGCCGCCGGGCGTCGTCTACCGCCCGGTGATCGACACGGAGATCGGCACCTACCCGAACGTGGCGCGGCAGTTCCTGCCGCGTCCATGCATGCAATGCGACAACCCTCCGTGCGTGTCGGTCTGCCCCGTGAATGCCACCTGGAAGCGGGCGGACGGGATCATCGAGATCGACTACGACGCCTGCATCGGGTGCCGCTACTGCATCACGGCCTGCCCCTACCAGGCACGCACGTTCGACTTCGGGGAGAACTGGAGCGACGACGCGGCCACCGGCACTCCCGCCGCGCTGGCGCTGGCGGCCGGCACCGAGTACGAGAAGGAGCCGAGCTTCGAGTACAGCGAGAGCTGGGCGCGGGACAACGGACCGATCCCGGGCAGCCCGGTGGGCAACGCACGCAAGTGCCACTTCTGCGCTCATCGGCTCGTCGACGGCCT
>JAJYDP010000235.1 GCA_021777365.1 Chloroflexota bacterium
GTGAGCGGCGTGCGGAGCTCGTGCGAGAGATTGTCGATGAACTCGGTCCGGATCCGCTGCAGCCGGCGGAGCTCCGAGAGGTCCTCGAGCACGATCCAGATCCCCTCGCTTGGCGATCGCCGGGCGCGGACGGCGAGCATTCGTCCTTCCGCTCCGCCCACGGGGATCTCGTCGGCGGCGGCGCCGTTGCGCCACGCCGTCCGGGCCACCGCGTCCAGCCGCACGTCACCGAGCCCGACCGCCGCGTCCTGCGCGGCGCCGTCGGGGCGAACGCCGGGCCGGTCTGGCACGCGCCGGCCGATCAACTCACCGGGCGGCGAGTCGAGGTAGACGTGGGCGGCACGGTTCGCCGCCGTCACCACCAGGTCGTCATCGAGCCGGACGATGCCGCTGCCGACGAGCCCGGTCAGGTACGCGAGGTCCTCGGCCTGGAGCCTCGCGCGCTGGTCGGCCCTGGCGTGACGGTCGACGAGGTCGCGTACCTGTGTTTCGAGCGGCTCGTCCCGGGACGCGCCCACGATCTCGCGAATCCGGTCCAGGGTGACCTCCCGGCTTATCGCGAGCCCCGCGACGAGCCCGAGCACGACGCCCGCGACCCCGATCGCGATCAGCTCCGGGTTCATTGCGATCGCGTGGGCCAGGCCGGCCGCGGACGCACCGGCGGGTCGGGCGTCGGCTGGCCGGGTGTGGCCTGGCCGGGTGTGGCCGGCTGCGGGCCGGTCCGCCTCGGATCGCTCGCCGGATGCGCGTGGTTCACGGGCTCGGGCGCCGGAACACGTAGCCCACGCCGCGGACGGTGTGGAGGAACCGTGGCTCCGCCGAGTCCTCCTCGATCAGGCTCCGCAACTGGTGCACGTGCACATCGACGGTCCGAGTCTCCCCCGCGAACTCGTAGCCCCAGACGCGATCGAGGAGTTGCTCGCGCGTGAAGACCTGGCCGGGGTGCCGCATCAGGAACGCGAGCAGGTCGAACGCCTTGGCCGTGACGGGCAGCGCGTCGCCGTCCCGCAGGAGCCGGTGCCCTGCGAGGTCGACCACCACGCGGTCGAGTCGCTGCTCGGCGGAGGGGAGGACGGAGGTTCCGGCGGCGGGCTCCTCGGGCCCGGGCTGCAGGGTCAGGGCCGCGTCGATGGCGGGGGCCGGGGTCCCGGGCTGGGCCGCGGGTGCCCCGTCGGCCCCCGGTCGCGTGTCGGTGCGCCGCAGCAGCGCGCGGATGCGCGCCTGGAGCTCGCGCAGGCTGAACGGCTTGGTCAGGTAATCGTCCGCGCCCAGCTCAAGGCCGACCACCTTGTCGAGCTCGGAATCCTTCGCGGTCAGCATCAGGATCGGCACGTCCGACTGGCGGCGGATGGCGCTGCACACGTCGAGCCCGGACAGCTCGGGCAGCATGATGTCGAGCACGACCAGGTCGGGCTGTTCCTCGGCAAACCGGGCGAGCGCCTCGCGGCCGTCCGCGGCGGTCACCACGCGGTACCCGTCGCGAACCAGGTTGTACTCGAGGGTCTCGCGGAGGATCGCCTCGTCGTCGACCACGAGCAGGGTGCGGGCCATGGGTCGATGGTAGCGCGACGTGTTCCCCCGGCCGTTCTGCGACGGCGAACCACCCGCCGCTGAGCGGCCCGACGGCGACGAGCGCGGGGCGACCGCTGCCGTCACCCGCCCGCGACGAGCTCCGGCAGGCGCTCCCGCCACGCGTCCCCGGCGCGCGCCACCGCCAGGATGGTCCCTTCACGGACGCCGGCCCGCGAGACCGACGCCGACGCCAGGGCGTAGCGGTCGAGAAACGCCTCCACGAGCGCGGCACCGCCCGGCAGGATCCTGGCTCGCTGCGGACGCATGGCGCGTCGTTCGGCAAGTGCGTCGGCCGGCTCCCCTTCCAGCATCTCGAACGCGGCCGCAAGGCGGTGCCGGTCGACTGTGCGGAGCACCCGGTCCTGCGACACCAGGCGGAGCAGGTTCTCGGCCGTGCCGCCAACCAGGATCGCCCGGGCGGGCGTCAGGTCCACGGCGCCCTGGACCCTCCGGTGCGCCTCGGCCCGCAGCTCCGCGATCTCCCCGGCCGCGGGCGGGTCGTGGCGGACGAAGGCCTCCGTCAGCCGTGCCGCGCCGATCCGCAGGCCGTGGGCCAGGGGCGGGCCGTTCGTTCGCGCCAGCACGTACTCGGACGAGCCACCGCCGATGTCGATCACGAGCGTGTCCGCTGCCGGCGCGCGGCCCCGCAGCACGCCGTACAGCGAGAGCAGCGCCTCCTCCTCGTGCGAGAGCAGGTGAAGCGGCCGTGACGTGGCCGCGCGGACGGCCGCGGCGGCAGCGTGGCCGTTCGCGGCCCGGCGGAGCGGCTCGGTCCCCACGAACGTGACGTCGCGCACGCCGAGCGAGGCGGCCGACGCCGCGAACCGCTGCAGCGTCGCGACCAGCTCCGCGAGCCGGTCATCGGGAACGAGCCCGCGGGCATCCACCGCCGAGCCCAGCTCCAGCAGTGCGCTCTCGTCGGCCAGCACGCGCAGACGGCCCGACACTACCCGCACGGCCGTCATGTGCACGCTGGTGCTGCCCACCGCGACCGCCGCACCCCGCACCCCCCGGACACCCGCCATCGCGCCTCCTCTGCGCACATCGTCCCAGATCGGTCGCACCCGCGCGTGGCGGCGTCGGTCGACGTCGCGTCGGGTAGGTGGCCCGCGCCGCCGGGGTGGCAGGGCACCGAATTTACCGCCGCGTTACGTGGCCCACACGGTCGATTGACCCGCGGGCGTCACAGTCGCCGCGTACTGAAGAGGAGGAGAACACGTGATCATCCACAACCGCGCCCGGTGGGGCGCCCTTGCGCTCGTGGCCACGCTCGCCTTCGGGGCGTGCTCCGCGGCCGCGACCCAGGCTCCTGCCGGGGGCGCCGCGGCCGGTGCCGCGGGCGCCGCGGCCAGCGCGGGCGCCGTCGACTACAGCAACGTCACGCCGTCGACGACGATCGGCAAGAACGACAAGGCCGAGGTCACCGGTGCCGGCTCCACCGCCATCTACCCGTGGCTGAGCGCCGTCGCCCAGATCTACCAGCAGAAGGTCGCGCCCGGCGTGTCGGTGAACTACCAGGCCATCGGCTCCGGTGGCGGCATCGCCCAGTTCCAGGCCAAGACCGTTGACTTCGGGGCCTCGGACATCTACCTGAGTGACGCGCAGGAGCAGCAGATCGGCGTCCCGGTCCTCAACGTCCCGATGATCCACTGGGCCGCAGCGATGACCTACAACCTGCCCGGCGTCACCGGAGAGGTTCGGTTCAGCCCCGACACCATCGCCGGCATCTACCTGGGCAAGATCACCAACTGGAACGACCCGGCCCTGGCGGCCGACAACCCCGGCGTGACGCTCCCCAACCTGGGGATCACCGTGGCACACCGCAGCGATGGGTCCGGCACGACCATGAACTTCACGAGCTTCCTGTCCGACACGAACGCCGCCTGGAAGAGCCAGGTGGGCGCCGGCCTGTCGGTGAACTGGCCCGTCGGCGCCGGCGGCAAGGGCAGCGCCGGGGTGACCGCGCTGGTCAAGCAGACGCCGGGGGCCATCGGGTACGTCGAGCTCTCGTACGCGCTGCAGAACAACCTGCCCGTGGGGTTGGTCAAGAACGCCGCTGGCAACTTCATCAAGCCCACCCTCGCCTCGACCACGGACGCGGTCGCCGCGGCGGTGCCGAACGCCCCGGCCGACCTCCGGTTCCTCATCGTGAATCCGCCCGCCTCGCACCCCAACGCCTATCCGATCGGCGCCAGCACGTGGGTGCTCCTCTACAAGGATTACCCGGCCAGCAAGGCCACCGAGGTCAAGGCGATGATCGACTTCCTCTGGTGGGCGATCCACGACGGCCAGAACTACGCGGCGCAGGTCGACTACTCCGCCATGGCTCCCGACCTGGTGGCCAAGGTCGAGACTGTGCTCAAGAGCGTGACCGTCGGAGGGCAGCCGGTCCTGCCGTGACGGCCGGTGCGGGATGGCGCCGTCGTGTCATGATCGGCGCCATCCACGCTGAAGCCGAGGAGGTGCGCGGTTGAGCGCCCTGCCCGCGGAGACCGGACGAGTCCGGACCGCCCTCTCGCTGCACCGCCCCAGGTACGGCGAGCCCATCTTCCGGGGCGTCGTGATCGTCGCGTCGCTGGTGGTCCTGGGGATCGTGGCCGGCCTGGTGGTGGTGATCGCCAATGAGTCGGTCCTGGGCGCGGCGCACAACGGCGTGGCGTTCCTGTGGGGCCGCACCTGGGACCCGGTCCACAGCGTCTTCGGCGCGCTGCCGTTCATCTACGGCACGCTGCTCACCGCGATCGCGGCGCTGGTGCTCGCCATGCTGGTGGGCGTCGGCGTCGCGCTCTTCCTGGTGGAGCTGGCGCCGGGCTGGCTCGCCGGCCCGCTCGGCTTCATGGTGGAGATGCTGGCCGCCATCCCGAGCGTGGTCTACGGCCTGTGGGGGATCTTCATCCTGGCTCCCTGGCTGCGCGATTTCGTCGAGGTGCCGCTCCACGATGTCCTCGGCTGGCTCCCGTTCTTCAGCGGCAACCCGATCGGGATCGGCAACCTGGCCGCGATCGTGATCCTGACCATCATGGTCCTGCCCACGGTGGCGGCCGTCTCCCGCGACGTCGTGGCGGCCGTCCCCTCCTCCCAGCGCGAGGCCGCGCTGGCGCTCGGGGCGACGCGCTGGGAGACGATCCGCGTGGGGGTACTGCCGTATGCGCGCAGCGGGATCCTCGGCGCGGGCATCCTCGGGCTGGCCCGCGGAGTGGGCGAGACGATGGCCGTCACGATGGTGATCGGCAACGCGCCCACCATCTCGCTCTCCCTCCTGTCGCAGGGCTACACGATGGCCAGCGTGATCGCGAACGAGTTCACCGAGGCCACCACCGACCTCTATCGCAGCTCGCTGATCGAGATCGGGTTGCTGCTCCTGGTCATCACCCTGCTGATCAACGCGGCCGCCCGCCTGCTGGTCTGGCGGGTCGCCTACAGCGCGAGCTCGCGGAGCCTGCTGGCATGAGCGGGAGCGCGGTACCGATGCGCATCCCCGGCCGGAACCTCCGGCGGCGCCGGGCGACCGACCGGATCATGCGCGGACTCCTGGGTGTGGCCGCCATCGTCGCCTCCGTCCCCCTCGTGCTGGTGCTCGTCTACGTCCTTCTCCAGGGGCTGCCGGCGCTGAACCTCACGCTGGTCACCCAGTCACCCGTGCCCGCCGGCTTTCCCGGTGGGGGCGTGGCACCCGCGGTCCTGGGCACCCTGATCATGGTGGGCCTGGGGACGCTGATCGGGACGCCGGTCGCCGTCCTGGCGGGCATCTACATGCGCGAGTACGCCGGCGCGCGCGGCGCGACCGTGATCCGGTTCCTGGTGGACGTCCTGGCCGGCGTGCCGACCATCGCGATCGGACTCTTCGCCTACGGCCTGGTGGTGGTCCCGATGGGCTCGTTCAGCGGCCTCGCCGGCGCGATCGCGCTGGGAATCATCATCATCCCGATCGTGGCCCGCGTGACCGACGAGATGCTGGGGCTCGTCCCGGGATCGGTGCGCGAGGCGGCCTACGCGCTGGGCATCCCTCCCTGGAAGACGATCGTGCGGGTGGTCCTGCCGGCCGCGGCGACCGGCATCGTCACCGGGATCCTGCTCGGGGTGGCGCGCATCGCCGGAGAGACGGCTCCCCTGATCTTCACGGCCCTGGGCAACCAGCGCGTGACGGCGTCGCTCACCGAGCCGATGGACGCGCTGCCGCTCCGGATCTGGGTCTACGCCTCCGGCCCGTACGACACCTGGCACCAGCAGGCCTGGGCGGCCTCGCTCGTGCTGGTGCTCCTCGTCCTCACCTTCTCGATCCTGACGCGGTTCGTGCTGCGGCGCCGTTCCGCACGTCTCGCGTAGGCTCGACCGCACGTGGATCGTAGACTGATGAGCGTGATGACCGGAGAAACGACCACGCCCGCGACAGCTATCGAGCTGGCCGGCGCCTCCGACGCCGGCGCCTCCGACGTGGCCCACGCAGTCGGCCAGGCCGGCACCTCCGCCCCGGCCGACTCGGTGCCGGCGCGCGGCATCGCCGTCGCGGAGCGCGAGGCTCTGGCGGTCGAGCATGCCGCCGTCGGCGTCGAGATCGACCACCTGCACGCCTACTTCGGTCAGCACCTGGTGTTGCGGGACATCACGCTCGCCGTGCCGCCGAACTCGGTCACCGCCATCATCGGGCCGTCAGGCTGCGGCAAGTCAACCTTGATCCGGTGCCTCAACCGGATGCACGAGGTGAACCCGGGCGCCAGGGTCCAGGGACAGATCCGCCTCGACGGCAGTGCCATCTACGCCCCGGGCGTCGACCCGGTCGTGGTCCGCCAGCGCATCGGGATGGTCTTCCAGCGCCCCAATCCGTTTCCCACCATGTCGATCTTCGACAACGTGGTGGCGGGGCTCAAGCTCGCGGGGATCAGGGATCGCGCACTGCTCGGGGAGGTCGCGGAACGGAGCCTGCGGCGGGCCGCGCTGTGGGACGAGGTGAAGGACAAGCTCCACGCAGCCGGTGGCGCCCTCTCGGGCGGGCAGCAGCAGCGGTTGTGCATCGCCCGGGCGATCGCGGTTGAGCCCGAGGTGGTCCTGATGGACGAGCCCGCCTCGGCGCTCGACCCCATGTCGACGCTCAAGATCGAGGAGCTCATCGACTCCCTGCGGACGAACTACACGATCGTGATCGTGACCCACAACATGCAGCAGGCGGCGCGCGTGAGCGACCGCACCGCGTTCCTGACGGTGAGCGACGACGGTGCCGGATACCTGGTCGAGGACGGCCCGACCCCGCAGATCTTCACCAACCCGCGGCGTCGGCTGACCGAGGACTACATCTCGGGCCGGTTCGGGTGAGGGAGGCACAGCCGTGACGGAACAGGGGCCCGCACGATCGCTCGTGCACGGCCACCGCGAGACGTACGATCGCGAGCTCGAGACGATCCAGGCCGAGATCGTCCGGATCGGGACCTACGTCGAGGAAGCCGTCCGCACCGCGACCGAGGCGATGCAGGCGCACGACGCGGACCTGGCGGCCCGCGTCATCGCCGACGACCGGCACATCAACGAGCTGCAGGAGAAGGTCTCCGAACTGATCACCACCACGATCGCGACGCAGCAGCCGGTGGCGCGCGACCTCCGGTACCTGCTCGCGCTGGACCGCGTGGCGCACGAGCTGGAGCGGATGGGCGATCACGCGGGGAGCGTGGCCAAGCAGGTCCGCAAGCTGGCCCAGCAGCCGCCCTTGCGCCGCTACGTGTTCCTGCCCCGGATGGGCGAGCTGGTCGCCGGCATGGCCCACGACATCATCGTGGCGCTGGTCGAGGTGGACGAGGTCCGGGCGCGCGCGGTGGCGAGCCGCGACGACGAGGTGGACCGGCTCTACCACGCGAGCTTCGACGTGGTGCTCGACCTGA
>JAJYDP010000236.1 GCA_021777365.1 Chloroflexota bacterium
AGGAAGAAGGGCGCCATCAACGGCCCGACGCTGCCGAGCAGAGCGGAGAGGAAGCTGAAGAGCCCGCCGATCAGGACGAACCCACGCAGCGGAGGCCGCCGCGGCGGGCCGGGGCGGAGGTGCCGCCACGCGACCGTGACGAGCAGGAACGCGCCGAGCAGGCGCGTCAGGGGCGAGAGCGGCGCAGAGGCGAACAGGAGCCCGCCGGCGAAGGCGAATGGAACGGCGCCGAGCGCGAACCAGCCGACGACCGGCAGCTGCAGCTCCCGCCTGTTGAACCAGACACGGCTCCCGTTGCCGATCAGCTGGGCCACGGTCAGGATCGGGATGGCGTCGCGCACGCCGAACGAGGCCACCAGGACCGGCAGGAGCACGGCCGCGCCTCCGAATCCGGCGACGGCCGCCAGGGTCGCCGCCACGAAGGCCGCCGCGGCCACCAGCAGGAGATCGGGCAGGCTCATGGAGCGAGACCGCGCAGCGGTCGCTCAGTACCCGCGCGCCCGGAGGACCCGGCGCATCGCGTGCGCGGCGGCGGCCCGGTGCGAGACCCGGTTCTTCTCCTGCGCCGAATACAGCCCCACGGTCCGGCCGCCCGGCGACTCCCGGGCCGGCTCGAAGATGGGGTCGTAGCCGAACCCTCCGGTGCCCCGGGGCTCGGTCGCGATGCGGCCCTCGAAGGTACCCCGGCGGACGACGACGTCCGACGCGCCCGAGGCCCCCGAGACGCCCGGCCTTCCCGGTGGTCGGCCGGGTTCCACCAGCGCGAGCACACACCGATAGCGGGCACCCCGGCGCGCCGGCGGCAGCCCCCGCATCTCGTCGAGCAGCTTCTCGTTGTTCTGCTCGTCGGTCGCACGCTCGCCCGCGTAGCGCCGCGTGCGTACCCCGGGCCCGCCGCCGAGCGCGTCGACCTCCAGCCCGGAATCGTCGGCCAGCGTCGGCAGGCGCGTCCGCTCCGCGTAGAAGCGCGCCTTGGAGATCGCGTTCAAGTCGAACGTGTCGCCGTCCTCCGGCGCCTCTGCCTCCACCCCCACGTCGTCCAGCGACACGAGCCGGGTCAGGGGCAGGTGCAGCAGTTCTCGCAGCTCGGCGAGCTTGTGGGCCGAGCGGGTCGCGACAACGAGGGTGCGCACCGGCTCAGCGCCCGGCCGGGGCAAGCGCCTCCGCCTGGGCCGCGAAGAGCGCGCGCAGGCCGTCGTCCGCAAGCGCGAGCAGCGTCGCCATCGAGGCTCGGTCGAACGGCTTCCCCTCGGCGGTCCCCTGCACCTCGACGTACGTTCCCGCGTCGGTGCCGACGACGTTGAAGTCCACCTCGGCGTGCGAGTCCTCCTCGTAGTCGAGGTCGAGCACCGGGCGCCCCTCCACGATGCCGACGCTCACCGCGGCGACCCGGCCGCTGAGCGCCCCCTCCAGCCCCCGGCTGCGCAGGGCCAGCACCAGCGCGACGTATCCACCCGTGATCGAGGCGGTTCGTGTGCCCCCGTCCGCCTGCAGGACGTCGCAGTCGATCGACACGGAGCGCTCACCGAGCTTCGCCAGGTCGACCACGCCGCGCAGCGAGCGGCCGATCAGCCGCTGGATCTCCTGGGTGCGGCCGCCCTGCCGCCCGCGCACGGCCTCGCGCGGCGTCCGTTCCGCCGTGGCACGGGGCAGCATCGAGTACTCGGCCGTCACCCAGCCGAGGCCCTTGCCTCGCAGATGGGGCGCGGTCCGGTCCTCCAGCGTCGCGGCGCACACCACGTGGGTGTCACCCACGCGGATGAGGCACGATCCCTCGGCCCATTTCTGCACCCCCAGCTCCAGGGTCACGGGGCGCGGCTGGCCGGGCAGCCGGCCGTCGTGGCGATACGGTGCGCCGCCGATGCTCATGCGTGATCCTCCCCAGTTCCGGTCGCGCGCTCCACGGCCTTGGCTCGATCCCAGAGCTCGTCGAGCTCCTCGAACGTCATCGTATCGAGCGCGCGGCCGCGCTCCTCCGCGAACCGCTCGACGAGCGCGAAGCGGCGTGCGAACTTGGCGTTGCCGGCGCGAAGCGCCGACTCGGCGTCGACGCCAAGCTTGCGCCCCAGGTTCACCAGGACCAGCAACAGGTCCCCGAACTCCTCGGCACGCTCGGCGTCGGTTTGCGCCTCCAGCAGCTCGACGGCCTCTTCCTCGAGCTTCTCGATGACGCCCTCGACATCGGGCCAGTCGTAGCCGAGCGCCGACGCGCGTCCCTGCATCTCCTGGGAATACGCGAGGGCCGGCAGCGAGCGGGCCAGTCCGGCGAACGCGGCGGGCAGCGATTCGGTGGCGCGCGGCGCGCCGCCACGTGACGCGCGTTCGGCGGCCTTGATGCGTTCCCAGTTCTGGATCACGTCCCCGGCGGTGGCGGCCTGCGCGTCGGCGAACACGTGGGGGTGGCGCCGCACGATCTTGGCCCCGATGTGCCGGTAGACGTCGTCGAGGTCGAACAGCCCCTCCTCGGCCCCGATCTGCGCGTGCAGCACGACCTGGAGAAGCAGGTCACCGAGCTCCTCCGCGAGGTGGGGCGAGGCCCCGTGCTCGAGCGCGTCGTAGACCTCGTAGGCCTCCTCGAGCAGGAACGGCCGCAGCGACCGGTGATCCTGCTCGCGGTCCCACGGGCAGCCGCCGGGCGCCCGGAGCCGGGCCGCGATCCAGGGGAGGCCGTGCGGGCTCGCGAGGTTCGCCAGCGGATCGAGCGCCGGCAACAGGTGGGGGCCCGCTTCGAGAGCCACCGAGTCGAGCGCGCCGACGGTCGAGTCGGGCGCACTTCCGAACCCCAGCGCAGGATGGCCGGCGGGATACAGGGCGGCCAGCACGTCGACCGGCGAGACGCCGTGCCCGGCTCTCCCCGGCAGGACCGCGGGCTCGAACGCCGGCTCGTCGGCGCGGGGCTCGGCCGCGGATGCGCTCAGCGCCGGAGCGTCGCCGGGCGAGCCGGGGGTCCGGATCGATTCGACCGGGGCATCTTCCCGGTCCGGCAGGAGGAGCAGCGGCCAGGACGGGTCGAACGCACGCCGGGCGAGCGCCGCGGTGCCCACGACCTGCACGCCGTCGAGGTGGCGGATCCCGTGCCGTTCGGCCGCCTCGGCGAGGAGCGAATCGATCATCGTTCGCACCGTTCCCTACACCTGGCCGGCCGTCGCGGCCGGGACGTCAGGCGATCGCCAGACGCTGGCCTTCGCCCGCTGTGCCTCGTACCAGTTGGTGAACGCGTTCGCCACCAGTGCCGCCTGCTGCGTCGCGTCCACCGGGCGCTGCGCCCGTTGGCTGACCATGTAGAGATACGTGCCGTCCGACTGCGCGATGGGGCTGCTGACCTGCCCGACCTTCAGCCCGAAGAGGACATCCTGCACCGCCGATGCGAGCTGGTACGGGGCGATCCAGCCCATGTCGCCGCCCGAATCGGCGTCGGGCGCGTCCGAGTTCACCCGCGCGACTGCGGCGAAGTCCGCGCCCGGCTGCGCCAGCGCCTGCTCGATCGTCTGCGCGCGGGCTGTCACGGCGTCGCCGGGAGCGATCCTGATCTCCCACGCGTGGACCTGCTCGATGTTGCCGGTGGTGACGTTCGCGAGGACCTTCGCCGCGAGCTTCTGCCGGAGGAGATCGCCGCGGATGGCGTCGCGGTACGCGGCGAGGCTGACCCCGGCCTGCGCGAGTTCCTGCTGGTAACGCGGGTCGGTCGTGGCCGGCACGATGGCGGTGACGCGGCCGATGCGGAAGGTGCCGTCCGCGCCCTGGATCACGTCGGTCGTGCCGCCGACGGGCAGGGCGAAGAGGGCCGCGACCCAGGCGGGGTCCACGGGATCGGTCGCCGTGAGGTACCCGTAGTCACCGCCGCCCGCCGCGCTGGTGTCGGTGGAGAACGTCTTCGCGACCTGGTCGAACGGGGTGCCGGTCTGCAGTTCCGCGAGCGCCTGGTCGGCCAGCGACTTCGCCTGGGCCTCCTGGGCTGCAGTGGGGACGCCGGGAGACGCGGCCGGGACGGTGCTCGGGGCCGGCGAGGGGGTCACGGACGGGCTCGGGGCCGGGGACGCCGTGGCTTTGGGGGTCGGGGTCGCGCTCGGGATGGGGGCCTTCGTGGCGGGGGCCTTCGTGGCGGACGGCGATCGGTGTGCGGCCGGGGAGGCGACGGCGGAGGGGCCGGGGCTGGAGGCCGCGGCTGTCCCCGGAGCCGGGGTGCCGCTCGGAGCCGTGCCCGCGGCGGGGGTCGCGCCCGGCGCCACGAAGATGGCGAGCACCTTGCGCTGCTCGACCGCGCTGGCCTCCTTCACCAGCTGCGCGTCGACCTCCGCGCCGCTGACCGAGATCCCCATCTGTGTCGCCAGTTTCTCCTGGAGCACCCGGTCGATGAGCTCCTGGACCGAGGCGGCCGGAATGGCCTCGACCTGCTGCTTCACGTACTGGAGGTCCTGCTGCGCCGTGGCCTGGTCCAGCTGACCCGCCGCCTGGGCGGCGGCGATCCGCCGCTGCAGGATCGAGTAGCGGAACGCGTCGACCTTCTGTTGCGCCGCCCACTGGTCCCTGCTGATCCCGGTCCCGTCGACGGTCGCGATCGCCGCGAGGTGGTCCGAGTAGTAGCTCACGCCCACCACGCCGGCGAGCATGAGCACGGCGACGATCGGCAGGGCGATGAATCCGAGGGTGATCACGACCTGCTGCCGGCGATCGTCCGGGGCTGGAAGACGCCGCACACGGCGCGTGACGGGCCGGGCCCGGAAGGTCATGCGAGAGTCGTGCTCCGTGATCCGCTGTAGGCGCGACCGCGCCCTCCCCGCAGGAGTCGTCAGGGGGATTCGACCGCCGGTCGGACGCCGTAGTCTACCCCATCGCCGCCGGGAGCCGGCACGAGACGCGCCGCCAGGACGAGCAGCGGACGCACCTGGACGTCCCAGCGGTACGGGTCACGGTGCAGAGCGAGCGCGCGTGCGCGTCGACTCGCGCGAACCTCCGGCGGCGCGTCGAGCACCTCCCGCAGGGCCCGCGCGAGGTCGTCCGGGTCGGACGGATCCGCCACCGCGCCCAGGTCATCCCGCTCAACGATCTCGCGCATCACCGCCAGGTCGCGGCCCACTACCGGCGGCACGCCCGCCGCGAGCGACTCCCAGAACTTGTTGGGCGTGGACAGCCGCTGGTTGAGCGAATCGCCCGGCACGGCGATCAGCGCGGCGTCGGCACCGGCGGCCCAGCGCGGTACCTCGTCAGGGTGCACCGGCGGCAGGGTCACGTGGCGGCCGGCGAAGCGCGGGTCCATGTCGAGCGCCCGCATCCGCTCGTACCAGGGCCCGAACCCCATGGCGACAAACGCGGCGTCGGGGAGGCGCAGGACGGCCTCGCCGGATTCGAGCAGCCCGCGGTCGGCGCCCAGGATGCCCAGGAACAGGACGATTCGGGTCGTGGGGGGGAGGCCGGTGGCGCGCCGGAGATCATCGGGAGAAGGTTCGCGTGGCGGCCGGTACGGAGGGCAGTTGCGCACCACCGCCGGCTCCGCGGCGAGCGCCCACCGGCGGCGCAGCTCGGCGGCCAGCGCCTCGTTCACCGTCACGATGCCGTCGGCGCTTCCCACGAGGGCGAGCTCGCGGCGCTCGTACAGGCGCCTCAGTGGCCGCGGCATGGTCGCATAAGCGTTCCCCTCGAGGAACAGGTCGATGACGTCGTACACCACGCGGCCGGCACGGCGGTCCGACCCTCGGCCTCCCGCGGGATGCTTGCCCCGCGACCCCCGTCCCCGAACGTCACGGGCCAGCTCCGTGGCGGCCACCAGCGCGGCGATTCCGCAGGCGTGGTAGAGGTCCGCGGGGGGCAGTGCACGCCGGAGCCCCTCGGTCCAGGCGCGCGCGGGGAGCGGCCAGCGGAGGACCCCCAGCACGCGGCGCGGGGTGGGGGTACGCGCGGCGCGGAGCAGGCGCAGGCCGGGAATCCGGGCGAGGAACCGGCCGGCGGCACCGACGACCGCGTCTCCGTGCGCCACCAGGGACGCCGGGCGGCCGCGTGCGGGCTCGACGAGGCCGGCGAGCGGGCCGGCGGGCCGGACACGCACGATGCGGATGGTCCCGTCCAGCTCCTCGGCAGGCAGGTCCGCCCGCGCGGTTCCGGCGATCAGGACCTCCCAGCCCTCGGCCTCGAGGGAGCGGGCGATTCGGAGCGCGCGGGAGTACGGGGCCACCGGGTTGTGCACGAGCACGATGGCCCGGCGTCGGGCGGTCACACGGTGAGTGTAGTCGGACGGCCCCGGTAGTCGGGCGGCCCCGGGCCGTACACTCCGCGCCATGCCGCTCCTCCGCGTGTTGGTCGTCGCGCGCTGGTACCCCGCCGTCGACGACCCGGTGCGCGGCTCGTTCGTGGCCGACCAGGTCGACGCCCTCGTCGCCTCGGGACAGGTCGAGCCGACGGTGGCCTCCTTCGAGTTCGTCCGCCTGAACCGCGTCCCCGAGCGCCGCGAACCCGAGCGCGAGGCGATCCATGCCCGCTTCAGCGAACCGGCACGGGGCCGCCCGGATGCCCTCACGCCGGGAGGCTGGCCGGCGGTGGTGGGCACCTGGCCCCACCTCGGAGGAGTTCCCGTGGCGCGCCTCCCCGTCGCATCGGGGCCGGAGGATCCGGCGGCCGCCGAAGGGGACGATCACCTCGCCGCGTTCGTGCCGTTCGTGGAGGGCCTGGTCGAGCGCGGCGTGACGTTCGACGTGCTGCACGCGCACACCGGGTTTCCCGACGGCGAGCTCGCGGCGAGAGCGGCCGGCATGCTCGGGATCCCGTACGTCGTCACGGAGCACTCCTCGCGCACCCGTGACCTGCTCCGGGATCCCGATGTCCGCCGCCGGTACGCGTCGGTCGTGCAGGGGGCCGCGCGGATCGTCGTCGTCTCGGAAGCGCTCGGCGCCGAGCTGCGCGCCGCGCTGCCGGACCTGGCGGGGGTGCTCGACGAGCGGCTGGAGGTCGTGCCGAACGCAGTGCCGGTGGAGTTGTTCCGGGCGCCGCCGGCCTCGGAGCGGCGGCGCGGCGAGCTCCTCTACGTCGGCACGCGCAAGCCGGACAAGGGGATCGTCACGCTGCTCGAGGCGTTCGCGCTGGCCCGGGCACGGCGACCCGACCTCACGTTGCGGCTGGTCGGCCGGTCGCCCACCGCCGAGGACGAGGCGCGCTGGCGAGCACGCGCGGCGGAGCTGGGCGTGGGCGACGCGGTGGCGTTCGACCCGGCGGTCGATCGAGCCGGCGTGGCCGACGCCATGGCCCGGGCGGACGTCTTCGTGCACGCCAGCCGGTACGAGACGTTCGGGGTCGTGCTGGTCGAGGCGCTGGCGTCGGGCCTGCCTGTGGTGGCCACGCGCTCGGGCGGGGCGGACGGGATCCTCGGGACAGACCCGCCCGCCGCCGGCGCGCTCGTGCCGGTCGACGACCCGGAGGCGATGGCCGGCGCGATCCTGGAGACGCTG
>JAJYDP010000237.1 GCA_021777365.1 Chloroflexota bacterium
ATCGTGCAGGGCTTCCTCGAGGTGTTCACCAAGGAGCTGCCGATGGAATACGCGATCGAGTTCAACCGCCTGGTCCGGCTGGAGATGGACGGCGCCCTCGGATGACGCTCACGATGCCCGCCGGCGCACCCGCCGGCACCCTGCTCGGCCTGGCGGCCGGGCCGTCCCCGCGCGACCTGGCCCGGGAGCTGGGCGAACCCGACTGGCTCCTCGACGAACGGATGGCCGCGGAGGCGCTCGCGCTCGAACTCCCCGTGGAGAGCAACCCACTCTTCACCACGTACGTGGACCTGCGGCCGGTCCGGTTCGGCGAGATGGCCGCGTACGCCAGGACCGGGGATGCGCGCGAGGTGTCGCCGGCCGTGCCGGAAGGCGCCTCGGCGCTGCTCGAGGTGCGCGACGACACGGTGGTGGCACGCGGGCTGAGCCCCGAGGCCGCCGCGAAGGGCGTGATCGTCGACACGTTCGATCGCGTGCTGCGGCGCGATCCCGGGCTGCTCCGTCGCGTGATCGAGGGCGGCGCCACGCTCCCCGGCAACGACCGCTTCGCGCAGGCCGCCCGCGCGGCGTTCACGCTCGGTGTGCTCGTGCACGTCCCCGACGGTGTCGAGCTGGCCGGCCCGATCGTGGTCCGCTGGGCCCAGGGCGAGCCGGGACGCGCGCTGCTGACCCGGACCGTCGTGTCGCTGGGGCGGGATGCCCACGCCACCTTCCTGGAGGAGCAGGTCGCGTCCGCCGCTGCCCGGGATGGCGCCGGCCAGGCGCTGTGGATGGGCACCACGGAGGTCGTGCTCGACCGTGGCGCCACGCTGGACGTCGCGGGGCAGGAGGACTTCGGGGCGGACACCGTCTCGTTCGTGAACCGTCACGCCACGGTCGGCGAGTCCGCGGCACTCACCTGGGCGCTGGCGGTGGTCGGCGGCGCGTACGTCAAGAGCCGGATCGACAACGTGCTGGTCGGGCGCGGCGGCGGCGTGCACCAGGCCGAGATCGCGTTCGGTGGCGCCGACCAGCGCTTCGACCTGACCAGCTACACGCGGCATCGCGGCCAGGACACCACCGGCGACCTGCTCAGCAAGGGCATCTTCCAGGGCACCAGCCGTGGGTTCTTCAAGGGACTCATCGAGATCGAGCGGTCCGCGAAGGGCACCGACAGCTTCCTCGGCGAGTTCTCGATGCTGCTCGCGAAGAAGGCGCGCTCGGTGACCATCCCGTCACTGGAGATCGACCAGCCGGACGTGCGGCGTGCCAGCCACTCCAGCTCGGTCGGCCCCATCGACGAGACGCAGATCTTCTACCTGATGAGCCGGGGGATCTCGCGGGACCTGGCGCGCAAGTTCATCGTGCTCGGGTTCCTCGAGCCGGTGGTGGCGCGGATCCCGCTTCCGGCCGCCCAGGACCGCCTGCGCGAGCTGCTGGACCGGAAGTGGATCCCCGGCCAGTGACGGCCAGGTTCGCGCCGCGTCCGGCGGCAGCGGGCGAAACCTCGCGCGCGGCGGCCGCGTGTCGCCTGGCGCCGGCGCCCCGGTGACCCGGCACGTCGCGGTCGCGCGCCTCGACGAGGTCCCGCCGGGGACCATGCTGATGGTCCAGGTCGACGGCACGAACATCCTGCTGGTCAACCAGGACGGGGCGGTCCGCGCGATGCAGGGCGTCTGCTCGCACGAGTACTTCGAGCTCGACAAGGGCTTCATAACCGGCGACTCGATCTCCTGTGCGCTGCACCTGTCGCGCTTCGACCTGGCGACCGGCGAGGCGCTCGACCCGCCCGCAGAACTGCCACTGCGGACCTACCCGGCCTCCGTCGTGGACGGCCGGATCGTGCTCGACCTTCCGGAGGGCCAGATCCCCGTCAACGAGTAGCGGGCCGCGTGGCGGCACCCGCGCGCCGTCACGCGGCCGCCGGGTCCGAGCGGCACTTGCCTGCGCAGGGCGGGCCCGCCAGGCTGAGCGGCCGGGGGTGGCGATGTCAGCGGTACCGGGAGCGGGGATCGATGGCGCCAGGCGCCACGACCGCATGCTGCCAGCGCTGCTCGCCGACGCCCGGGCCGCGCTCCGCAGCGGACCGGTGCGCGCGTACGTGGCGCTCGAGTTCGTGGCGTCATCGTACCTTGTGGCGCGGCGTGGTCCGGCCATGGTGCCTCTGCTCGCGATCGTCGCCGGCGGGGCGCTCGTCGCCGGCCTCCTGGCATGGACGGCCGGACGGATGCCCGGCGCGCACCCTCGGCCGGATCCGGTGGCCGCGCCGAGAGCCGAGCTCGCCGCGATCGCGGTCGCCTACGCTGGTCTCTCCGGATCCCTCCTGGGCTGGTGGCCGGTCGGGCCCTGGCCTTCTGCGTGGACGACGTTCCAGGCCGCGGCGCTGGTGTGGGTCGCGGTCGCGGTGGCGGCATGGATCCGTGAAGGGGTGCGGGGTCACTCCTGTCCCGGCGTCATCGCCTGGGCTGGTCGCAGCTGGTGGCCATTCTGGCCGTTGGTGCTGGTCATCGCACTGCCCAAGCTCCCGATCCAGGGCGTCGCGATCGTGGGAGCGACGTTCGGCGGCCTCGCCAGCGGGCTCATGCAGCAGGTACTGCTGCAGGTCGGCCTGACCGCCCGGATCGAGGCCGCCCTCGGCCGCCCGGACGCCGCGGCCGTACTCGCCTCGGTCGCGTTCGGCGCCGCCCACGTCGCCATGAACCTTCCGCAGGCGGGCGGTGACTGGTGGATCGCGGCCGCGAACGCCGCCGTTCTGCAGACCACCGTCGGGCTCGTGTTCTGTGCGGCCTACCTGCGGCACCGGGCGCCGCTGGCGCTGGGGTTCTGCCACGCCCTGCTGATGGCGTAACGGGGACTATGGAGCCAGCGTCAGGCGCTGGGTCGCCGCGCGGTTCACCGCCGCCTGGGTGAACGGCAGACTTACGTCCTGGTCGCTCAGCCAGTCGCCGATCAGGTCGCCGTAGTGCGCGTCGAACGGGACGCCCGACTGGCCGGTCGTCAGCACGATCGACCCGCCGTCGAGATCGCCCATGTCGATCACGAGCCGGTACGACGGCCCGGCGACCATCTGGAACAGCGCTCGCATCCCCGCCGCGTCGTTCCCCGGCGCGGGTTCCGGCGCCGTCGCGTAGGGATCGGGGTAGGCCGCGGACAGGTCGTAGTAGGACTGGTCGATCGCCTCCGGCGCGCCCCGCACCGGGTAGGGCCCCCTGTCGAAGATCGCCTCCAGCGGCCCGATCCCCGACGACCCGAGGCTCGGTTCCCGGAACGTGACCGTGTGCAGCGTGCCCCAGGTCCAGCTGGTCGGGTCGCCGAAGGCCGTGCGCAGGTCCGCGCCGGCCTGGTCGAGCGCCTTCGAGATCACCTGGTCGGGCGTCTCGACCGCCGGGGTCGACGGGTCGTCCCACCACCGGCTGGTGGGCTGGCCGAGCAGGTCGATCAGAACCTCCACCGAGCGCTCGCCGCCCACGAACAGCCGCGCGATGCCGTCCTTGCCGGCCGCGCCCAGCCGCGGATCGAACACGTCCCGCAGGAGGTGGTACACGAAGACGCTGTACGGCGCGCACCCCGTGGAGGCGGTGTCGCAGAAGCCTCCCCAGGCGCGGATCCGGTCCAGGACCGTGTGCCCATCTGCGGTGGCCGGCGCGATCGACGACGACGCGAGCGCCGCCTGGAACGGCTTCGCCTGCAGCACCAGCGTGTCGCCCTGGATGTTCCGCATGTCGGCGACCGAAAGCTTCGGTGTCGCCTTCAGCAGCTGGATGATCCGCTGCGCGCGATACCCCGCCGACCAGTCCTCGCCGATGAAGTAGGGGAACTTCGCATCGACCGCGGCGTTGTTCGCGGTGGCGATGATCCCCGAGGGTGGGTCGTAGAGGTAGGGCAGCTGGTCGAAGGGGATGTACCCGGTCCAGTCGTGGGAACCGTCCCACCCGGGGACCGGCATGCTCCCGTCGCCCGACTTCCGGATCGGCACGAGGCCGGGCATCTGGTAGCCGATGTGGCCGTGGACGTCGGCATAGACGACGTTCTGCGACGGCGCGTCGAAGGTGCGCAGCGCGTTCCGGAACGAGGTGAAGTCCGTCGCCCGGTCGAGGGCGAGGATCGACTCGAAGGTGCGCTGGACCTGCGCGGTGGCTGTCCACTCGAGGGCGTAGACCACGCCTGGCTGGCCCAGGCCCCCGCCCCCCTCCGCGGCCGGCCTGAGGACGTCCTCCACGTCGCTGATGACGGGCCCGTGGACGGTGGACCGCACGGTCAGCGAGACGTCCGGGCCTCCGGCGACCTTGATGGTCTCGGTCCGGGTGGTGAACGGGAGGTACTGGCCCTTGTACAGGTAGCGGGTGGGATCGGCCGGGTCGGGCTTCTCCATGAAGAGGTCCTCGACGTCGGGGTTCACGTTGGTGAAGCCCCACGCGATCTGCGCGTTGTGGCCCAGGACCACGCCGGGCGCGCCCGGGAAGCTGACGCCGGCGACGTCGTACGGGCAGGCGACGCTCACGGGCCGGCAGTGGAGCCCGATCATGTACCAGACCGACGGCATCGAGACGCCCAGGTGGGGATCGTTCGCGAGGATCGGGTGACCGCTCGCGGTGTGTGCGCCCGACACCACCCAGTCGTTCGACCCGAGGCCGGCCGGACCGGCCTGGCCCGGAGCGGTGAAGCCGGCCAGCTGGGAGATCCGGTCGCTCACCGAGGCGATGTCCAGCATGCCCGCCAGCGCGGAGGGCACCCCTGGATTGGCGACCGAGGCGGGCACGGGCCCGGAGGCGAGGGCGCCCGACCCGGCGGCCCCGGTGGATCCGGTTGTGCCCATGCCACCGGTGGATCCGGTCGATCGGGAACCCGCAGGTGCGCCCGCTCCGCCCGATCCCGGCGCCCCGGTCGGGACCGTCACCGGCCAGCCCGACCGGTAGCGCGGCGTGAGCTCGGCGACCGCCTTCTGGTCGACCCGTCCTGCCAGCAGGGCGTTGAAGATCTCCGTGTCGATGTTGCCGCCGAGACTCCACGCCTGCACCTTCGCCCACGTCAGCGAGTCGACCGCTGTCCACGGCTCGGGGCGGAACCCGGCCAGGCCTCCGCCCGCGCCGAGGAGTCCGGTGAGCACGAAGGGCAGCGAGCCGTCGCGGTGGGTGTTCAGCCATGCGTTGACGCCGCTGGCGTACGCGTCGAGCGCCTGCCGCGTGGCAGGGTCCATGGCTGCGAGGTCGCGTTCGGCCGACTGTCGCCAGCCCAGCGTGCGGACGAACGCGTCGCTCTTGACCTCGCTCTTCCCGAACAGTTCCGCGAGCCGGCCGGAACCCAGGCGCCGCCAGATCTCCATCTGCCACATCCGCTCGGACGCGTGGAGCCAGCCCTCGGCGGCGAACAGGTCGGACGGGGTCGAGGCGTAGACCTGCGGGATGCCGGACGCGTCCCGGACGACCTGAACGTCGGCGGACAGGCCCGGGAGGGCGGCGGTGCCCGAGCGCTGCGGGAAGCCCCGCTGGACGATCACGGCGAGGCCTGCCGTGGTGGCGACCAGGACCACGATGAGCAGGACCACGATGATCGAGAGCACACGCCTGATCCAGCGCACGGTCTCCTCCTCGCACGGGTCCGGGGCCAGCGAACGGCATCATGCGGCCACGGCGGCGCGCCGGCAAGGTGGGGCGCTGGCGACCCAACAGGCCGCCCGGCGGACGGCCCGGATTCGAGCGCACCGGTCGCGGGTGACCGGGGCACGCTCGGGGTAGCATGCCGGTGACCGCCGCGGGAGAGACCGACACGGCAACGGTCCCACACAGGAGGTGCGGATGCCCACCCGGCGCGCGTTCGTCGCCGCCTCGATCCCCGCCGTCGTCGTGGCCGGCATCTTCTGGCGCTGGCTCGACTTCCCGGTGCTGCTCGCGGCCGGGCTCGGCCTGGCGTTCGGCATCGCCAGCCTGCTGGTCACGCGTTCGGTGTACGACCAGGCCGATGACGAGCTGGTGGCGTGGCGCCATGCCGCACCCGACCTGGCGGATCTGGACCAGGATCGCGGCCCGGGGGACCCGGACGCCGCTCCCGGCTGGGCGGAGGCGGATGCGGCGGTCCGGCCGTCCCTGGCTGAGCGGAACCATGGATGATCGAGGGGGTCGGCGCACGGTGAACGGGACGGACGATCCACGCGGCGACGGGGCGGCGGGCGACGCGCTGGACCACGCGTCGGGCGTTCATCCACGCGCCATGGCACGGCTCTCCGCCGAGGGCCTGGACGCCTCCGAGTGGAGCAGCGGGCCGGGCGAGCGGTACCTGGCGCACCGCCACGACTACGACAAGGTGCTCGTCTGCGTGGAGGGCCGGATCGACTTCTGGCTTCGCGAGTACGCCCGGACCGCACGGCTCGAGCCCGGCGATCGGCTGGAGCTGCCCTCGAACACGCTCCACGAGGCGACCGCGGGACGCGACGGCGTGCGCTGCCTCGAGGCGCACCTCCCGCCCGGAGCCCTGCCCCGCCGGGTGCTCCACCGGCCCGGCTGGGCCCAGGGCGCGGACTGAGCGCGAAACCGCCCCCTGGCCTGCAGCGTACCGGTGTGGAGATGGACCCGCGCCCGGGGCCGGTCTCGGACGCCGAGCTCGTCGCCCGTGTCGCCGTGGGCGACGAGTCCGCGTTCGCGGAGGTCTACGACCGGTATGCGCAGGCGATCTTCGGCTCGGCGGTGCGCCTGCTGGGCGATCGCGGTGCGGCGGAGGAGGTCGTGCAGGAGACATGGCTCACCCTCTGGAACCGGGCGGACCGGTACGACGCCGCGCGAGGTTCCCTGGTGGCGTGGCTGCTGGCGATCGCGCGAAACCGGAGCCTGGATCGCTTCCGGGCGGCGCGACGGCAGCCTGCCCTCATCCCCATCGGCAGCACCGGCGACGGGCCGGACGATGCGGCGCTCGAGCGCGCGCTGGCGGCCGGTGAGCCGATCGGCACACGCGATGCCGACGTCGATCCGGAGGCCGCGGTCGCCCGTCGCTGGACGCGGGCCGTGGTGCGGGCTGTGATGATGACACTCCCCGATGCGGAGCGACGGGCGCTCGAGCTGGCCTACGACGCTGGCCTGAGCCAGGCCGAGATCGCGACCCGGACCGGGTGGCCGCTGGGTACGGTCAAGACGCGGACCCGGCGCGGCCTGATGCGGTTGCGCGAGGCCCTGGGTGACGTGCTGGAGGAATCGGCGGAGGGCATGCGCGGTGCGCGATGAGGCGATGGAGCACCGGGAGGTGCTCGCCCGGTTGAGCGACGCCGCCCTCGAGCGGGACGGGATCCAGCGCCTGCTCGTCTCCGACCGGGAGCTTGCCGCGCACGTCGGGTCCTGCCGTTCGTGTACGGCCGAACGGGACGCCTGGCTCCGGGCGGCCGATGCGCTGGCGGATGCGCTGGCGCCGGATGTGCTTCCGGAAAGGGCCGGCTCACCGGTCGAGCTGCCGGTCGAGCTGCCGGCCGA
>JAJYDP010000238.1 GCA_021777365.1 Chloroflexota bacterium
CCAGCGCCGCAGGAGCGCCTCGCGTCGCTCCGGGTGCAGGTCGCGGAACCGGACCGCGCCCTCGCCCAGGAGCAGGTTCGCGGGCCGCGTGTCGACCGCCCGGAGGACGCGCCGGAGGGTCCGCACATCGCGCGGGTCGGCCACCTCGGACAGGAGCGCGGCCGCCATCGTGGCGCGGCGGATGGCGCCGCCGGTGACGAACGTCTCGAAGACGGCGGCCAGTCGCGCCAGGTCGCGGGCGGACCAGTCGGGCGGCGCGACGGGCTCGCCGGGTGCCTGCGGTCCGGGACGCTCGCCCGTCATCCCCGCGCGAATCCCTGCGCCGGGACCGGCGGGCAGCGCAGCGGCCGGTCCTCGCGGTAGCCCAGCAGGTAGTCGGCCTGGATCAGGGTGTGGAGCTGGCTCGTCCCCTCGTAGATGACGGCAGCCTTCGCGTTGCGCAGATAGCGCTCCACCGGGTACTCGTTCGAGTAGCCGTACGCGCCGTGGACCTGGATCGCGTCGAGCGCGGAGGCCACCGCGTGCTCGGTGCAGAACCACTTCGCCAGGCTGGTCTCGCGCGTGTTGCGCAGGCCACGGTTCTTGAGGGCCGCCGCCTGCCAGCAGAGGAGCCGGCCCGCCTCGATCCCCTGCCCCATCTTCGCGATCATCTGCTTGACCAGCTGGTGCTGCCCGATCTCGCGTCCGAAGGTGTGCCGCTCGTGGGCGTACTTGAGCGACGCGTCCAGGCACGCCTGCGCGAGGCCGACGGCGCCGGTGGCCACCGTGTAGCGCCCCTGGTCGATGGCACTCATGGCGATCAGGAAGCCCTCCCCCTCCTCGCCGACCCGGTTCTCGACGGGGACGCGCACGTCGTCGAAGAAGAGGGTGCCGGTGTTGCCGGCGTGGATCCCCATCTTGCCGTGGATGGTCCCGGTGCTGAACCCGGGCATGCCGCGCTCCACGATGAACGCGGTGATCCCGCGGTGCCCCAGCGCGCGGTCGAGCGTCGCGAAGACCAGGAAGTGGTCCGCGACGTCCGCGAGGCTGATCCAGATCTTGGAGCCGTTGAGGACGTACGAGTCGCCGTCGCGGCGGGCGCTGGTCTGGAGGCCGGCCGCGTCGGTGCCGACCCCGGGCTCGGTGAGCCCGAACGTCGCGATCTTCTCGCCGCGCGCCTGCGGCACCAGGTACCGCCGTTTCTGGTCCTCGGTCCCCCACTGCAGGAGCGTCAGCGAGTTGAGCCCGACGTGGACGCTCATGATCACGCGGAAGGCGGTGTCGGCCCGCTCGAGCTCCTCGCAGAGGAGCCCCAGGCTCACGTAGTCGAGCCCGGCGCCGCCGTACGTGTCGGGGACCGGCGCGCCCAGGAACCCGAGCTCGCCCATCTTCCCGAAGACCTCGCGGTGCACCTCCCCGCGCGCGTCCCAGTCGCGGATATACGGCAGGATCTCCGCCTCGGTGAACTCGCGGGCGCTCCGGCGGACCAGCCGCTGCTCCTGCGTCAACTCCAGGTCGATCACGGGCGGGCATCCTCCTGCTCGGGCGAGGGTGGCGTTGGGGCGAAGAGCACCTGGATCGGAGGCCGTGCCGTCATTCTATTGGGTGCACGAAAGCGATCGGCGGCGCGGGTCCCACGGGCCCCGGGGGACCTGATGGCACTGGTCCGGCTGGGCGTTGCCGACCAGGTGGTGGACCACCCCGCCACGGCCGACGCTTCGTGGCCCGCGTCCGTACGGCTCGGCTGGCACGTGGGGACGCTGTCAGCCGCGCCGGTCGAGCGTCGACCTCGGCTGACCGTAGTAGGCGCCCGGACCGTGCTTGCGGGTGAAGTGCCTGTCCAGGAGAGAGCGCGGGATCGGGCCGGTCTCCGGCGCGAGCGCCACGGTGTGGATCGCCATCCACGCGACGTGCTCGAGCGCGATGGCGTTGACGATGGCCTCCTCGGGGGTGGCGCCCCAGGCGAACGGCCCGTGGTCGGCATCCAGGCAGGCGGGTACCTCGGACGGGTCGATCCCTCCCTCGGTGAACCGCTCGACGATGACCCGGCCGGTGTTGAGCTCGTAGTCGGCGGCGATCTCCTCGTCCGTGAGCAGGCGCGTGACGGGAACGGGTCCGTGGAAGTGGTCGGCGTGCGTGGTCCCCAGGCACGGGATCTCGCGGCGCGCCTGGGCCCACGCCGTGGCGTGCGCCGAGTGCGTGTGGATCACGCCGCCGACCGTCGGGAAGCTGCGGTACAGGACGAGGTGCGTGGGCGTGTCCGAGGACGGGCGCGCGGCGCCTTCCACGACCCGACCATCGTCCAGGGACACGAGGACGATGTCCTCGGGACGGAGCGTGGCGTAGTCCACGCCGCTCGGCTTGATCGCGACGAGGCCGTCAGCGCGATCGATGCCGCTGGCGTTGCCGAACGAGAGCACCACCAGGCCCGCCTCGACGAGGCGACGGTTCGTCGCGCAGACGCGCTCTCTCAGCTCCGCGTGTCGCATCTCGATCCTCCTGCCATCCTCCCCTGCGAACGTTCACCTCAGCGCCTTCACCGCCTCACGCTCGATGGCGAGCCCCTTCGCGTGGCGCTCGAAGAACGCGGCGAATCCCTGCACGTCGCGCGGATCGGGCTGGACGGGCCTGCCGATGCTGCCGGCGATCCGCTCGTCGAGGTAGTCGGGCAGCGACTGGCCGACGTCTGCTCGGAGCATGTAGGCGGCCAGCACGGCCATGCCCCAGGCCCCGCCCTCGCCGGCGGTGGCGGGGATGCTGACGGGGACGTTGAGCGCGGCGGCCATCATGCGCTGCCCGGTGTCGCCACCCTTGAAGAATCCGCCGTGGCCGCGGATCTCCTCGATGGCCACCCCCTCCTGCTCGGTGAGGATGTCCATGCCGGTCCGCAATGCACAGAGCGAGGCGTAGTACATCGCCCGCACGAAGTTCTCCAGGGTGAACCGGCTGTCCTGGTTCCGCGCGAAGAGTGGCCGGCCCTCGGTGAAGCCGGTCAGGTGCTCACCGGAGACATAGTTGATGGACAGCAGCCCGCCGGCGTCCGGATCGCCCCGCACCGCCAGCGGCAGCAGCCTGCCGTAGAGGTCCTCCGACCGCGCGTCGGCCCCGAGAGCTTGGCCCACCTGGCCGAAGAGGGCGATCCAGGCATCGATATCGGAGGACCCGTTGTTGGAGTGAACCATGCCCACGGGCTTGCCGTCGGGCGTGACCACGATGTCGATCTCCTCGTGGACCCGCGACAGACTCTTCTCCAGCACGATCATCGCGAATACCGAGGTGCCCGCGGAGACATTCCCCGAGCGCGGGCGTACGGCGTTGGTGGCGACCATGCCCGTCCCCGCGTCGCCCTCGGGGGGACACAGGGGGATGCCGGCCGGGAGCCTGCCCGACGGGTCGAGCAGCCTCGCGCCCTCGGCGGTGAGCGTCCCGGCCGGGTGGCCCGCGGGCAGGACGGCGGGGAGGATGTCCCGGAGCCTCCAGCCCAGCCGGCGCGGCGCGACAACATCGTCGAACTTCGCCATCCGCGCGGCGTCCCAGTCACCGCTGCGCGGGTCGATGGGGAACATGCCCGAGGCCTCTCCCACGCCCATCGCGCGCTCGCCGGTGAGCTTCCAGTGGGCGTACCCGGCCAGCGTGGTGAGGTGGGCGATCCGTGGCACGTGCGGCTGCTCTTCCAGGATCGACTGGTACAGGTGGGCAATGCTCCAGCGCTGCGGCACGGCGAAGTCGAGGAGCGGGGTCAGCTCGGCGCAGGCCCTGCCGGTGATGTTGTTCCGCCACGTACGGAACGGCACCAGCAGCCTCCCTTCGACGTCCAGGGGCACGTACCCGTGCATCATTCCGCTGAGACCCATGGCCGCGACGGTCGGCAACTCCACGGAATAGCGGGTGCGTACGTCCTGGACGAGCGACCCGTAGCAGGCGGCCAGGCCCCTCCAGACGTCCTCCATGTCGTACGTCCAGACGCCGTCCCGGAGCTGGTTCTCCCAGGCATGCGTGCCCGACGCCAGCGGCGTCGTGTCGGGCGCGATGAGAGACGCCTTGATGCGGGTCGAGCCGAGCTCGATCCCGAGGATTGCGCCGCCCGACTGGATCAGTTCCACCGCACTACGCCGTTGCTGGTTCACCGGATCCTCCTCGGCTCGTGCCGGCCGTGCGCGCCGCCGGCTCAGCGGCCCGTCGTCATCTCGCCGCCCCTTCGCCGCCTCGGCGCCCCGGCACCGGCCCCGACGACCCCCGGACGACAAGCGACGGCCGAAGCACCAGCGCGAGCTCGGCCTCGGCGACGGAAGCGCCGTCTTCATCCAGGACGAACCGAATTGCCGAGGCCACCATCTCGCCCAGCGGCATGCGGATGGTGGTCAGCGCCGGCACCGTGCAGGATGACAGCGAGATGTCGTCGAAGCCGACGATCGAAACGTCCTCGGGCACGCGCCGCCCCTCGCGGTACGCGCCGTGCAGCGCACCGATCGCCTGCACGTCCGTCGAGGCCACCACCGCGGTCGGGGGTCGGGGCAGGCTCATCAGCCGGGCAAGAGCGATCGCGGCCTCGGCCGGATCGTTCGGCGCGTACTGGATATACCCGTCCGGCAGCCGGATGCCCCGCTGTGTCAGATAGTCGACGAAGGCCGCCTGGCGTTCGTGGATATCCCCGAGTGATCGCCCGGCGATGAACGCCACGTCCCGATGGCCGAGGTCCCACAGGTGGTCGAGTGCGGCGATGACCCCGGCGCGATTGTCCACGTTGACGCTCGCGATGTGTGGCAGGGCCGTTCCCTGCCACAGCGCGACCACCGGCACGTGCGTCTCTCGAAGATCCTCGAGCAGACGCGGCTGCTCGCTCGTGTCACCCAGCAGCATGATCGCGTCGACGTGGCGGGTTTCCAGCACGGCCCGGAGGGCGATCGCCTCGTCCGCGCGACCGTGCGCGTGACCCAGCACCACGTTGTACCCGCGGGCCCGCGCCTCCACCGAGATCGCGTCTATGGCGCCCGCGAAGAACGGGTCGGTGATCTCCCGCACGATCACCCCCAGCAGCATCGTGCTCGCCCCGCGCAGGCCACGCGCGAGCGGGTTGGGCCGGTAGCCAAGACGACCGGAGACGGCCATGACCCTTGCGCGGGTCGCCGGTGCGATCGGGATGGCCGATTCGGCCCCGCTCAGCACGCGCGACACGGTGCTCTGGGAAACGCCCGCGGCCTCGGCGATGTCTCGCATCGTCACGATGCGCGTGGATCCCAGCGACCGAGCTCCTCGCTTCGCCTCACCCCCACCACTCAACGTCGACCTCCCTCGTCCCCCGGCGGTGCCGAGAAGCATTGACAGCATACCATTGACCGCATAGGATTGCATCCGGTCGGTTCCGTCGTGAGTCGTCGACCGGTGCGGTGTCGCGGGTCTGCCCGCAGGCCGCCACGGCCACCGCGGCGCCCGGCCACGGCCACCCGCCTCGGTGGCACAGGGGGGGAGCGGAGGCAGGGGCGCCTGCTGCAGGCGCCACGCGCAGGGGTTCGGGGACGGCATCGTGAAGGCCCTCGATCGGTACGAGGTCTGGCTGGTCACGGGCAGCCAGCATCTCTACGGACCAGGCGTGCTCGGACAGGTTGCGGAGCACGCGCAGCGGATCGCCCGTGGGCTCGATGAGGCAGCGGACATGCCCGTGCGGGTGGTGCCGCGGCCGGTGCTGACGACGGCGGAGTCGATCCGGGCGATGGTCCTCGAGGCAAACTCCAGCCCGAATTGCGTCGGCTTGATCGCCTGGATGCATACGTTCTCGCCGGCCAAGATGTGGATCGCCGGTCTCCAGGCGCTGCAGAAGCCACTCGCCCACCTGCACACGCAGTACAACCGCGATCTGCCGTGGGCCACGATCAACATGGATTTCATGAACCTCAACCAGTCGGCCCACGGAGACCGGGAGTTCGGGTACCTCGAGACACGCCTCCGACGGAACCGGACCACGGTCGTCGGGCACTGGCAGGACCCCGACGTGATCGCCAGGCTGGCAACCTGGACACGCGCGGCCTGCGGGTGGCACGAAGCCCACGAGCTTCGCATCGCCCGCTTCGGCGACAACATGCGTGACGTCGCGGTGACGGAGGGCGACAAGGTCGAGGCGCAGGCGCGACTCGGCTTCTCGGTGAACACCTTCGGCGTGAGCGACCTCGCCGCCGCCGTTCAAAACGCTCCCGACGCCGACGTTGACCGGCTGGTCGGCGAGTACGACGCCGTCTACGACCTCGTCCCGGAGCTCCGGTCGGGGGGCGGACGGCGGGATTCCCTGCGCGACGCGGCCCGGATCGAAGCTGGATTGCGGGCCTTCCTCGACGCAGGCGGGTTCAAGGGCTTCACGGATACGTTCGAGGACCTGGGCGGCCTGGTCCAGCTACCGGGCATCGCCGTGCAGCGCCTGATGGCCGACGGCTACGGCTTCGGCGCCGAGGGCGACTGGAAGACCGCTGCGCTGGTGCGCCTCATGAAGGTCATGGCAACCGGACTCGAGGGGGGCACCTCGTTCATGGAGGACTACACCTACCACCTCGATCCGTTCGCGCCGCTGGTGCTCGGCGCGCACATGCTCGAGGTCTGTCCGTCCATCGCGGGCAACCGACCGTCCTGCGAGATCCACCCCCTGGCAATCGGCGGCCGGGCAGATCCCGTCCGCCTGGTGTTCACCGCCGCACCGGGGCCTGCGATCGCCGTCGGCCTGCTCGACCTGGGCGACCGATTCCGCCTGGTGCTCAACGAGGTCGACGTGGTCGAGCCTGAGGCGCCCCTTCCCAACCTGCCGGTGGCCAGGGCCATCTGGAAGCCCCGTCCGAACCTCCGGACGGCGGCCGAGGCGTGGTTGCTGGCCGGCGGACCCCACCACACGAGCCTGAGCACGTCCCTCACCGTGGAGCACCTCTCGGACTTTGCGGACATCGCCGGTGTCGAACTCGTGGTCATCGACGGGGATACCAGCACGGCGGCATTCAGGAAGGAACTCAGATGGAACCAGGCGTACTACCGCCTGGCCGAAGGGCTGTAGGCCCGGGCCAGCCGGTCGACGGCACGCCGGATCGAGGCGCGCTCGCCGGCGGATGAGCTCGGTACCCGAGAGAAGGAGGTCCAGGGAGCAGCGAGCCGTTGCGAGGGAATGGGTTGGGAGCGGGTCCCGCCTCAGCGGGCCTGCCGCTACGAGGAGGTCTCGGATGATTCGAGTTGCATCAGGTCCGCGCTGGCGGCTCCCGGTGGTGCTGATGGGACTGGTGGTGGTGGCGTCTGCCTGCAGCGCCTCGTCGACGACGGCGCCGGCCGGCAGCTCCGCGGGCGGCGGCACGACCGCGTCGGCGAGCGGCCAGTTCTGCAAGGGCGTGAAGCTCGTCTTCTTCCCCGGCGGGACGCCGGGCGGCGGATTCGAGACGGTCGTCTACAACGGCGCAAAGGCCGCTCAGGCGGCGT
>JAJYDP010000239.1:0-3855 GCA_021777365.1 Chloroflexota bacterium
CCGCGGTCGCCCGATTGCTCCGGCTCCTCCCGGCGGTAGGGCACGTCGAGCACCACGATGTCGCGGCGTCCGACCAGCGCCTCGCGGATGCGGGACGCGTTCTGGTTGTAGAGGATGCGGTCCCACCAGTGGCGGGGCAGGTACTCCGGGATGAGCACGACGGTGACCTCCTCGGGATGCTCGGCCCGCGCCGTCTCGAGGTAGCGCACGAACGGGTTGACCAGGGAGCGGTAGGGCGACTCGACGACCACCACCGGGATGCCCGGCACCTGCTGCTCCACCTGCTCGCGAAACCGCTCGCCCTCCTCGAGGGCGCCGGTGATGTGCACCACCTCGACGTCGGGCGCCATGGTCTGGCCGACCCGGATCGCCTGCACCACCGCGCGGGTGAAGGCCGGGGCCGCGACCACCACGTGCTGCGGGCGGTGGGGTGCCGGAATGACCACCCGGGGGCGGACCGCGAGGCCTCGGACCTCGTCGGCGTACGCGTGATGGACGAAGAGCATGAGCGCGATGAGGATCGGGACGACCACGAGGATGATCCAGGCGCCCAGGGCGAACTTGGCGATGGCGAAGATCAGCACCACGACCGCGGTGGTCACGGCGCCCAGGCCGTTGAAGAAGGCGCTGGTCCGCCAGCCCGATCCCCGATCGGTGAACCAGTGGTGGACCATCCCCGCCTGCGAGAGCGTGAACGCGGTGAAGACCCCGATGGCGTAGAGCGGGATCAGCGCCTCCACGTGGCCCCCGAAGGCGACCACGAGCACGATCGACACCAGCGCCAGGGCCATGATCCCCGCGTTGAACGCGAGGCGCTCGCCGCGGAACGCGAACTGGCGGGGGAAGTAGCCGTCCTTGGCGAGGATCGAGGCGACGCGCGGGAAGTCGGCGAAGCTCGTGTTGGCGGCCAGGACGAGGATGCCCATGGTCGAGAGCTGCAGGACGTACCAGAGAGGCCCGGGGCCATACACCGAGCGTCCGATCTGCGAGAGCACCGACTCACCGCTGGCGGCCGGCAGGGCACCGCTGACGTGGGCCAGGAACGAGGTGCCCAGGAACATGGTGGCGAGCAGGGTCGCCATGACGAGCATGGTGGTCCGGGCGTTCTGCCACTCCGGGGGCTGGAAGGCCGGCACGCCGTTGGCCACCGCCTCGGTCCCGGTCATGGCCGAGCAGCCGTCGGCGAAGGCGCGCATGAGCAGGAGCAGCCCGAACGTCTCGGCCGGGACGTGGGCCGGCACGACATCGGTGACGTGGGGCGGCTGCCCCAGCAGCGTGCGCACCACACCGAGACCGAGCAGGCACAGCACACTGCCCAGGAAGATGTAGGTGGGGGCGGCGAAGATGGTGCCGCTCTCGCGGATCCCCCGCAGGTTCACCGCCATGACCCCGAGGATCGAGAGCACGATCAGGGGCACGGCGAGGGGGAGCAGCGGCGGGAACAGCGAGTACAGCGCCTGCACGCCGGAGGAGACGCTGACCGCCACCGTCAGGACGTAGTCGGTCAGCAGGGCCGCCGCGGCGACCAGTCCCGGCAACTCGCCGAGGTTGGCGTGCGCCACGATGTAGCTGCCGCCGCCGTTGGGGTAGGCCCGGATCGTCTGCCGGTAGGAGAGCGTGACGAGGGCGAGGACGCCGACGATCGCGATCGAGATCGGCAGCAGCCAGCCGAACGCGATCGTCCCGACGCCGAGCAGCGTGTACAGGCTTGCCTCGGTGGCGTAGGCGACGGACGACATGACGTCCGAGGAGAAGACGGGCAGCGCCTTCCACTTCGGCAGGCGCTCGATGATCTCCTCCTCGTTCGAGAGGGGCCGGCCGAAGAGGACCCGCCGGGCGCGGGCGAGGGCCCGGCCGAGCGGGGTGGCGGGCTCCTCGGCCGCCAGCTTGGCGCTCAGCACCCCCGGCGCCTGGTAGCGGAAGTAGCGGGCCTGGGGGCGCTCGACGCGGACCCGGCGATCCCCGGGCTTGCGGCCCGGGAGCACGGTGCGCGGGTCGCTCATGGCGCCTCCGGCGACGCCCGCCTCACCCGGATGTCGAGGCCGCCCCCGCCGCGGCGCACGACGGGCTCCACCACGATCCCCTCGATCGCCAGCTCCCGGCCCACGCGCAACAGGGCCTGACCGTCGGGAAACCCGCAGAGCGTGATGCTGCGGGCACTGCCAGCGGCCACTACACAGAGGGCGGCCCGGAGGTCGTCGAGGCCCGGGGTGTCAGGTTCTGCCGCGACCTCCGCCGGCTCGTCCGCGCGGAACGCCTCGAAGAGCTGTGGGACCGACGGCAGGGGTGGCGGAGCGACGAACGCCACCAGCTGGGCCAGGGTCCGCCGGACCGGCTGGTCCGGAGTGTGCGAGAAGAGGCGACTGCCCAATCCCACACGTCCATCATGGGCGCCACCCCCAAGCGGCAGCCGTGATGCGGCGTTGGCGGGGCCTCAGGAAAGGCTCAAGGACCGTGGGATTGTCGGCCTCCCCATGCGACCGACCCGCTCGCCGGAGCGTTGCCTCGGAGGCGAGGCCACCGTCGACCCCGGCATCACCGACCAACACGGTGCCACGCGGTGGGGCTCGTGGCACTTCCCGCCGGCTACAGCCGTGGCGCGGGCGCCTGTGTGGGGGCACCGCCCGAGACGAGGCTCGTTTCGGGGCGGCGCACTGTTGCACCGCGCCGCCCCTGGTCGCCGCCTGGCGCCCCACCCACTGAGGAAGGGCCGGAGCGGACACGACGGTCCAACCGAGGCCGAGCGGAAGGTGAGGGACGTGGCGGTCTCCAGGCCCCATGGCTCTGACGCGGCCCCGCTGTCACTGCCGATCATGACGGCAGCACCATGGGGGGCGACCATGGACGCGCTCTCACCCTGGCACCTGATCCTCCTGCTCGTGATCGTGCTGCTGGTCCTCGGGCCGGGCAAGCTGCTCGAGACGGGCGCCGCGATCGGCAAGGCCATGCGCGACTTCCGCAAGGCCATGGAGGGCAAGGAGCCGCCTCCGTCCGACGGCGACCAACCGCCGGGCGCGTAAACCGGCCCGCCTCCACCCCTCGGTGCTGGCACCCACGCGCCGGGCACCGGCGGACCGCGCCCTGGAACCTCCCTGATCCCGCGCAGCCGCATCCGGGCGGTGTACCTCGCCGTGCTCCTGATCGGCCGCCTCGACGGTGCCCTCCGACCCTGCACTTGACCTCTGGTCACGCCAGTCCGACCGCGCTATGGTGGACGGCGCGGGGGATCGCCTGAGGGCGGCGTCGGCCGCGGATCACGGACCCGTCGGGGCGGTCCTCCGCAGCAGACTTGAGGCCGCTGCCGTGGCCGGACGAAGCTCCCCAGCGCCCCGCGACCACCGCCCGAGCGGTGGGCGGCAGGTGGCCTGGCTGCGGCTCGCGGGCGCCCTCGTGTTCGTGCTGACGGCGACCTTCTGGCTCCTCGTCCTGGAGGTCGAGGCGCCGCTGCTCGCCCTCCTGCTCACGGTCCCCGCCATCGCGCTGACGGGACCCGGCTGGACCTACCCACGGGCCAGCGGGGCGGCGCTCGTCGCCGGCGCCGGGACCTATGGCCTCGTGCTCCTGCACAGTGCGCCGCACCCGCTCCTCGGCGAGCTCACCCTGGTCGGACCGCTGGTGGGCGCCGGGCTCCTGCTGCTCGCCGATGCCCGCTTCGGACCGGCGCCGCCACGACCGAGAGGGCTGCGGGGCTGAGCCGACGGCCGCGCCGGCACCGGCCAGCTGCGGGAGGCTGACGGCGATCCTGCGGCGCCATCGGTGAGGCGATCGCGCCGTTCGGCACCGCAGGGTACCGGCTCGTGCGTCTCGCGGCCCCGTCGGCCACCACGGGCCCGCGCCAGGGCTCGATCCACCCCT
>JAJYDP010000239.1:3865-7374 GCA_021777365.1 Chloroflexota bacterium
CGGATCCCACCCCTCGCAGCGCCGTCGTGTGCCGCCCCCGGGCCGAGCGCCAGGGTCGCCGCGACCTACCCCAGCCACGCCTCGCGCTCCAGGAAGAAGTCGGCCGTGGGTGGCGCCCAGGCGCGCACTCGGACCGGGTGGCTCACGAACCTGCGCGACCGCCTCCGCGACGTCGTCGAGGCCATCGAGGCCCTGGACGACCTGCTCGCGCCTCGACTGCCGGGGCCGCGTCGGTCAAGGCCTCGAGCCCGAGCGGGCGGGTCCGTCGCGGTCGCCGCGGCGCCCGCCAGCAGCGGCTTGCCCGCGAACGCCCGCCAGGCGGGTGGATGCGGAACGTCAGTCGTCGCTTTAGGCCACGCCGTCGCCCAGGCGGTTGAGCAGGTTGGCCGTCATGATCCCGACCCGGCGGTCGACCGGCGTGCGAATACCCGCCCACGTCCGCCGGCCGAAGTCGTCGAGGGCCCAGGACCACTGGAAGGTGCCGGCCGCGAAGACCGTCGCCCCCGAGGGCGCCGTGTACATCGTGGCCGTGTGGAAGGGCGGCGTGCTGGGATCGACATGGTCGGGGGTGACCGGGCTCCGCGCCAGCAGGATCGTGCCGGGGGGCGCGAGCTTCGGATGAAAGGTGTCGTACTCCTGCCCGACCAGGTTGACCAGGGTGTCGCCGTCGCGCAGCCCGGTGTCCGCGTAGAGCCAGTGCCCGGCGTTGACCACGCGCCAGTCGGCCGGTTGGGTCACCACGTGCGCGTACATCTGGCCCACCACCACCGCCTCGGGCTGTCGGACCGGCGGGTTGCGCCAGAGGGTCGTCGTGAGTCCTGGGTCGGTCCGCGCCAGCGGATCGGGGGCGACCTGCTTGTAGCAGGTGACCCGACGCGCCGGCCCGAGCGGCGAGTCCTCGAGCCGGACCTGCCAGTACAGTTCGTTGGCCGAGAGGAAGCACACGTGGGTGCCCGCCGCGATCAGCCCCTCGAGCGCGTCGCGCATGCCCCGCGACCAGTACTCGTGATGGCCCTGGAAGACGACCAGCCGACGGCCGGCGAAGACCTCGGGGTGGCGCACCAGGTCGACGTCGGCGGCGTACTCGACATCGCGGCGCTGACGCTCCAGCCAGCGGATGAACTGGAGCTCCCAGTAGAAGAGGAGCCCGGCGCCCTGGTCGAGCACGTGCGGGCGATCGAAGCTCACCTGCGCCGCCTGCTCGGCGCCCCAGGGCATCGGCACGCCCGAGGAGTTGTAGGCGTACAGGCTCTTGCCGCCCCAGCAGTTGTAGGCCTGCCAGGTCGTCGCCGCGTTCACCACCAGCACGGGGGCCCGGTCTGCGGCGCCGGATCCGGAGGACGGCCGGACCACGAACGGGACGTACCCGACGTCGCCGTATCCGGCCTGCAGGACCGCGAGGTGCATGCCGCTCGTCCAGCCCTCGTCGATCGCGAGCTCGGCCGCTGCGGGCCAGCCAGCCTCCACCAGGCCGAGCGACGACGGCGGAGCGGGCGGGCCGGCCGGCACAGGACGGAGCCGCTCGCGGCGCACCAGGCGCCCGCCGGCACCCTCGTACCAGCCCAGGCGATACCACGCCACGTCCACCGTGCGGGCCGCGCTCGCCACATGCAGCGTCGCCCGTTCCCCGGGCGCCACGGAGGCCGCCGAGAGGTACCCTTCCGCGGCCGGGATGCCGTCCGCGCCGGCCCACCAGCCGGGCGTCCCCGGCCGCGCATTCTCCCGTGCCACAGGATGGGCGGCCCGCCGCTGCGCCACCGGCGGCGCCACGAAGGGGGAGTGCGCGGGGGCCGGCGCCGCGGACCACGCGGGCGGCGGCACGGTCGGCCCGAGGGACGGCGCTGATCGGAGCGGCGGCCGCGATGGCGTGGCGGTGCAGGCGTCGAGCGCGGCCGCTGCGCCCACCGCGAGCGCCCCCCGCAGCAGGGCCCGCCGCGTGATCATGCCGTCCGCTCCGCGGCGGCATCCCCGCCGCTGGCGTGATCGTGCGCGGGACATCCTCCCCCGTCGGGCCCCGGTGCAGGCGCATAACTACGCACATCGTGGGTCCCTCCGTCGTCTGGGGCGGGACCGTCGACGCCCGGAGCGACCGCCGCAGCGGGGGCGGCAGCGCGGTCCGCGTCTCCCTCGGGCCAGGGGCGCCAGCCGTCCGGGAGGGCCCTCCGGGCCGCCGCGGTCGGCAGCAGGGGAGTCACGATCAGCGCGCTCCAGCTGAGCTCGCGCAGCCAGGCCCCGTGCGCGCTGCAGACCGGGCCGCCCGACAGGCCGGTGCAGGGACCCAGGCCCAGCACGCAGTCGTCGGCCACCGACGCGCCCTCGACGGCGTGGAGCAGCTCGTCGAGCGTGGGGGCGGGCTGCGGATCGGCGTAGCGGTAGGTGAGGCGGCCCGATCGGACCGTGGCGTGGACCCACCCGGCCGCGACGAGGCGTGCGACGATCTCGGCGAGCAGATCGGCGCGCGTGCCGAGCGCGTCCGCGAGGCGCGACGCATCCCAGTCCCGGGGCCACTGCGCCAGCACGCGCAGCGCCCCCAGGCCGAGCTCGGTCTGGGGGCTGACGGCGGCCGTGCGATCGAGGCGCGTCATCGGGAGGGTCGTTCAGTGGAGCGGCCGGCCAGCCTGCTTGTAGCGCGCGGTGACGACGCGGCAGCCGCGGTTGTCGGGTGCGGCGGCGAAGCGCATGCGCGCCGGGTCGCCCCGGCTGATCGCCGCGCAGGCCCAGCAGCGCCAGGCCGCGGGCCGCCACCACTGGCCGCGGTGCTCGGCCCTCACCTGCGCGCACAGCCGTTGCGCCACGTCCCGTTGGATCATCTCGCCCGACTCCACCCGTCCCATCCACGCACCTCCGACGGTTGTGGCGAACATGCCCTCGATGGCACGCCGCGGGACAGTGCCAATCATCCCCACGCGAGTCTGGCGGGACCCGCGCCCGGGCGCACCCTCGCCGTCGGCACCGCTGCCAGTAGGGGGCGACCGGCACCATCTCGCCGTGGTGCCGGTCTGCGATCTCCAAGGCATTCCGGGCGGGCCTTGGAGGTTGCCTTCGCCCAGGGAGGCTCGGGGGCGGACGTGCGCACGATGCGGCAGGACTTGTGGAGGCACGTGGAGGCGCGCGGTGCGAGCCTGGGCTGGTTGAGCACGACCGATCGACACCGAGCTAGACCCGCGCGTCGTGCTCGGTGGCGCGGCAAGGCAGGGCCGTGAGAGCCCCGATGATCGGGCTGCTACGCGGGGCAGCCGAGGTTCATGCGCCAGGACCGAAGACGGTCAGACAGGCGCGGACCTCGCAGACCTGCTCGATCCGGCGGTAGCCGGCCGGCAGGTCGGGCGGCGGATCCCCCGCTCCGCGACATACAGGACCCGGCCGCGGTCCCGAACGACCTCCGCCGGCACGGCGGGCAGCACGGCGCCGGGCGGATATGCGGCCGTGCCCCAGTACCACGGGACGTCCGTGCTCACCACGCGGAGCCGATTCTGGATCCGCTGATCGCCCAGATCGAGCAGCAGCAG
>JAJYDP010000240.1:0-3444 GCA_021777365.1 Chloroflexota bacterium
CGATCTGTTCGGCCACCGTGAGCGCAGCCCGGGGAGCCAGCAGACGCTCGATGGCCGGGTCGTCGGCGAGGTTCAGGAACAGCACCGTTCGGGGCAGAGCCCCGATCCGCTCGAGACGCCCGCGGAAGAACTCTGCCTCGCGGTGCGTGATGCCGACGGCGGCGAACACGACCGCGCCGGCGCCCTCGCCGCCGACCTCGGCCCGCTCGGCGACCTGCGCGGCAAGCTCGTTCGCCGGCAGGCCGAATCCCGAGAAGATCGGAAGCTTCTGCCCTCGGACCAGGGTGTTCAGGCCATCGATCGCGGAGATCCCCGTCTGCACGAACTCCGAGGGCGAGTCGCGGGCCGCGGGGTTGATCGGAAGGCCGTTCACGTCGCGGAAGGCCTCGGGAACGGGCGGGGGGTCCCCGTCGATCGGACGCCCCGACCCGTCCAGGACCCGCCCCAGCAGGTCGACCCCGACGCCGAGCCGGACGGGCTCGCCCGAGAAGCGCACCCTCGTCTGCTCCAGATCGAGGCCCCTGGTGCCGGCAAACACCTGGACCACGGCGCGGTCGCCGTCCACCTCAAGGACCTGCCCTCGGCGAACGTCGCCGCGGGCGCCGACCACCTCCACCACCTCGCCGTAGCCGGCGCCGGCGACCCGCTCCACGAACAGCAGCGGCCCGGCCGCATACGAGACCGTGCGGTACTCGGCCGCGAACAGGGCCCGGAGCGGCGGCTCAGCCATCGCGCTCATCCCCACCGTTGCCGTCTCCGGCGCCGCCGGCCTCGACGCTCGGGGCATCGGCCGGCGCGGGCCGAGCGAGCTCGCCGTCCAGCCGCTCGAGCAGCTCCCTCGCTCGACCGGCGGCCTCCTCGGGGGGCCATCGGCGCATGGCCGCCAGCTCCGGCAGGCTCGGCGCCGCGGAGAGGTCGGCCAGGTCCGCGCCGGCGCCCAGCGCGGACATCGTCGCCTCGTGCGCATGTCGTATGACCCGCAGCATCCCGTACTGCTTGGCCGGCGGGCACCACGCGTCGAGGTCGTCGAAGGCCGACTGCTGGAGGAAGTCCTCACGCAGCCGCCGTCCCGTCGCGAGCACGGCGCGCTCGGCCGGGGGCAAGGCGTCCGGACCGAGCAGTTGCACGATGCCGAGCAGCTCCTCCTCTCGCTGCAGCAGGGCGAGCGCCCAGCGGCGATGCTGCGCCCAGTCCGGGGCCACCTCGCGATCGAACCACTCGGCCAGGTCGTACAGGCTGTAGCTCCGCGACCAATGGATGGCAGGGAAGTGTCGAGCGCGTGCGAGGCTCGTGTCGAGAGCCCACAGCGTGCCGGCCACGCGCAGGCTGTGCTGGGTGACCGGCTCGGAGAAGTCGGCCCCCGGCGGCGACACCGCGCCGATGATCGTCACCGACCCCCGTCGCTCGTCGGCTCCGAGGCACACCACCGCCCCGGCCCGCTCGTAGAACTCGGCCAGGCGCGCGGCGAGGTACGCGGGGTATCCCTCCTCGCCCGGCATCTCCTCCAGCCGCGCCGACACCTCTCGCAGCGCCTCGCCCCACCGGCTGGTGCTGTCGGCCATCAGCGCGACGTCGTAGCCCTGATCGCGGTAGTACTCGGCGATGGTGACGCCCGTGTAGACGCTGGCCTCCCGCGCCGCCACCGGCATGTTGCTGGTGTTCGCGATCAGCACCGTCCGGTCGAGGAGCGCCGCCCCCGACCGGGGGTCGGTCAGGCGCGGGAACTCCTCCAGGATCTCGGTCAGCTCGTTCCCCCGCTCGCCGCACCCGACGTAGACGATGACGTCCGCGTCGGCCCACCTCGCCAGGACCTGCTCCTGCACGGTCTTGCCGGTGCCAAACCCGCCCGGGATCGTCGCCGTGCCGCCCCGCGCCACGGGGAACAGCGTGTCGATGACCCGTTGTCCGGTGACGAGCGGCGTGTCGGCCGCAAGGCGCCGGCCGATGGGCCGCGGCACGCGGACCGGCCATCGCTGCAGCATGTACACCGGCCGGCCGCCCACGCGGGCAACCGGCTGGTCGACCCGGCGCATGCCGGCCCGGACCTCCTCGACGCGCCCCCCGACGCCCGGCGGCGCCAGCACGCGGTGGGTCAGCGCCGGGGTCTCCTGCACCGTTCCCAGCACGTCGCCGGCGCCGACCACGTCTCCCTCCCGCACGACCGGCTGGAACTCCCAGTCCCGGTCGCGGCCGAGCGGCGCGGGCGCGGCGCCGTGGGCGACGAAGGGCCGGGCGAACGGATCCCCCCCGGCCGCCGCCATCGTCCGCAGCGGGCGCTGGATGCCGTCGAAGATCGCCCCGAGGAGGCCGGGGCCGAGCTCGGCCTCGAGCGCCTCACCACTGGACGCGACCGGCTCGCCGACCCGAAGCCCGGTCGTGTCCTCGTACACCTGGATGACCGCGGCCTCGCCCCCGAGACGGATGACCTCACCGACGAGCCGAGCCTCTCCGACCCACACCACGTCGTACAGCCGCACGCCCGCGAGGCCCGCCGCCACCACGGGACCCGCCACGCGCACGACGCGACCCGTCACCGGCGCCACGGCCCCTCACACCTCCTCGCCGCCGAACGTGATGCGGTACCCGACCGCGCGCCGAAGCATCTCGGTGAGCCGAGCCCGCCGTGCGCCCGGGCTCCCGCCCGCCTCCCCCGACGGCAGCCCCACGACCACCGGGTTCACCAGGTCGTCCAGGCGGCGGCGGAGGGCGGGCTCCATGGCCGCGAGGTAGGGCTCGTGGACGGCGACGATGCCCCCCTCCGGGGCGGCGGCGTGGTGGGCGACCAGACGGGCCGCCTCCTCGGGCGAGCGCGCCACGTCGACCGCGACCCCGGCCAACCGGAACCCGGGGGCGAGATCCGGGGTCGTCACCACGATCACCCTGCCCATGGCCTCACCACGGCACCACGAGCTGCGCTCGCAGGGCCCCCGGCGGCACCCCCGTCGCCGCGCCGACCCCGATCAGCCGAAGGTTCCTCACCTCGTTCTCCTTTGCCGCCACGAACGCGGCCGGCACCCCCACACCGAGCGGGTCGGCCCGGTGGAACAGGCCCACGGCCCGCAGGGTGGAGGCGGCCCCCATCGCCCGGTCGAGCGCAGGGAGGTCCCCGTCCCGCGCCCACCTGCGGAGGGGCTCGCCCCACATGCGCGCCGCCCGCGTGCCGGACATCACCGAGAGGGCTCCCTCCCGGGACCCGGCCCCCGCCGCCACGACCAGCGCGTCAGGGCCGATCTCGCCTCCGGGAACGAACGGGGCCACGTCGTCGGCAACGGTCTCGCCGCGGTGGCGCCCCTCCCACAGCCGGAGCGCCACGAGGACGTTTCGCCGATCGATCTCCTCGCGCAGCACGCCGGCCAGCACGTCCCGCTCCGGCGACGTCTCGGCGAGCGCCACGGCGATCTCCTCGCCCCAGGCGCGGAGCGCCGCCTCCTCCAGCTCAGCGAG
>JAJYDP010000240.1:3454-7360 GCA_021777365.1 Chloroflexota bacterium
GAGGCCGCGGCGCCCGGGCGAGCAGCGGCTTGATCTTCCGTCCGGCTTGGCCCACAATCACTGACAGCTAGTTCCTATTGAAAAGAGCAATCCGCGGCCGCAGGCGCGGAGCGCCGCCTCCTCCAGCGCAGCGAGGTCCCCCTTGCGCTCGTACTCCCCCACGCGACGCGCCACGGCCCCCACCATCGAGCGGCTCGGCACGCCCAGGAAGTGCAGCAGCTCCACGGCCTGCCGCAGCCCGGGCTGGGCGGCCGCCTCCGCCGCGGCCACCGCATCCAGCGCCCCAACGGGCACCACCGTCGAGAGCGTGTCCTGCGCCTCGGCCCGTCGGGCCTGCCCGCGAACGATGGCCAGGAGATTCTCCACGTCCCACCGGGAGAGCAGCAGCTCGAGGGCCCGACCGGCGCGTCCCCCGTAGAAGCCTCGCACGGCGCGCAGCGTCCGGGTCAGGTTCGCAGAGAGCGCATGGTGCAGCGCGGCGAGCCCCCGGAACCTGGGCGTTGCTGCCTCGACGTCGGCCCGGTATGAGCCCTCGGCGAGGGCGGCCAGCAACCCGTCGAGGCCCCGACCGAGCAGCCCGTCGTACCCGGCCTGGTCGAGCAGCCCGCCCTTCAGGGCCCGGACCCGGGCGTTGCCGTACTCGTAGCCGCCCGCTCCGGCGAGATCCCCGCGCACCTCAGACCGCCTTCGACTCGCCAACCCCCGGGGCCATCCCGGGCACCGTCCGGGCCACCAGCTCGCGCAGGTACGGCTCGGCCCGAGCCAGGCGCTCCTCGACGGTGTTGCGCACCACCACGCGTCCGCCGGCGGCGACCGCGTCCACCCCGCCCCACGTCGTCCCCGCCGCGACCACGCGGACCGCGCCGAGCCGGGCGCGTGCGTTCGGGTGCGAGACCAGCGGGGCGTCCCGCGGGTCCACCCGAATCTCCTCGGCCGCCGGACACGCCGCCAGGGCCTGGGCCAGGAGCCCCTGCAGGATCTGCGGGTAGTCGGGCCGGCTCCGCGTCTCGGCCAGGTGCGCCCTGGCCGCCTGCAGCGCCGTCCGGCACGCCTCCTCCCGGGCCAGCCGGAGCCCGCGCACGGCATCGACGGAGGCCGACAGCCGCAGCCGCTCCCGCTCGGCTCGGAGGTCCTCGGCCCGCGCGTCCGAGACGCTCTCGGCCTCCACCGCCGCCCGCGCGCGGGCCTCACGGAGGATCCTCGCCGCCTCGGCCCGGGACTCCTGCTCGATCCCCGCCGCCTCGGCGCGAGCCGCCTGCTCGATGTCGCGGAGGATGTCCGCGAGGGCCACCCTATGCCTTCCCCAGCAGCACCATGGCCATCGCGGCCACGGCGAAGCCCAGGATCACCAGCGTCTCCGGGATCGCCACCAGCAGGATGATGCGGCCGGTCAGCTCGGGCTTCTCCGCGATGGCGCCGGCGCCGGCCGACCCGATCCGTCCCTGCGCATACCCGGTCCCCAGCGCGGCCAGGCCGACCGCCAGCCCAGCACCGATGGCCACGAGTCCAAGGCCCATGCTCCCACCTCCTCTGTCATCCCCCCGCTCCCGGTCACGACGCGGACGAGGCGTGACCAGCGCCGAGGGGCTCGAACGCCCCACCCCCCACTTGATGGAACTTGCCGAAGAACTCGACGTAGTGCAGCCGGAGCGCCTGGATCATGGGGCTGAACGTCCCGAGGGCCAGGTTCAGCGCGTGGAACAGGACGGCCACGAGGACTCCGAGCCACACGGGCCCCGCCACGCCGGCCATCTCGTTCGCCACTCTCGCCAGGTACGCCGAGGCCAGTCCGATCGCTCCGATCCGCAGGTAGGAGAGCACGTTGCCCATCAAGCCCAGGACCTCCAGCGGGCCCATGACCCATCCCATGGGTCCGCCGGCTCGAATCATCGCGGCGAGGCCCACCACCCCCGCCGCCACCGCCGGGGTGAGCAGCCTTCCGGGGAGTCGACCCGCGACGATCCCGGCCACCAGGAACAGCGCGGACAGCACGACCACCAGGCCGACCTTCTCCAGCAGGTCGGCTCGGTGTCGGGTCCGCCACGACACCCAGATCCCGATGACGAGCCCGAGCAGCACGTGGGCAACGCCGACCCCCACCGCGAACAGCAGCAGCGCCTCCAGGGCCTGCTCGCGGTCGATCCACAGCGGGTGCATGCCGAGCCGCCGGCCGACCCCCCCGAGGAACTCTCCGAAGACCACCCCCCACACCAGGCCCCAGGCCGAGCCGAGCAGCAGGACGTTCGAGAGGTCCCGCCACACCGCAGACCGAGCCCCGAGGCGTCGCCGGGCGGCGAGGATCAGCGCCCCGAGCACCAGGGCATAGGCGACGTCGCCGAGCATCACACCGAAGAACAGGGGCAGGAAGACCGCCATGAGGATCGTCGGATCGATGGTCCCGTACCGGGGGAGGCCGAGCATTCGCACGAGGAACTCGAACGGCCGGACGGGAGCGGGGTTCGACATCAGCACCGGGACCCGGTCCCATTCCTCCCGACCGATCGGCAGCTCTGACACGACGACGTCGTCCCCCACCCGCTCGGCCAGGACCCGTCGCAGGCGGGACAGCTCGCGTTGGGGCGCCCATCCGGCCACCACGAACGTGTGGCCCAGCGCGCCCGCCGCCTCGACCGCCCGCAGGCGCTCGAGCTCACCCTCCACGAACGCCCGGGCCGCAGCCCATGTGGGCAGGTGGGGCGCGAGCAGGTCACCGAGCGCTCGCTCCTCGCTCGCGATGCGTTCGTCGAGGACGCCGGCTCGCTCCTCCAGCTCCGCGATGGCGTCGCGGATCGGGACGCCCGCGAACCGCGAGGGCATCCGCAGACGGCTCACCCGCTCGCGTCCCAGCCACGCATCCACCCGCTCGGATGCCGACCGGGGGAACACGAGCAATGCCCCCACCGTGTCGGCGTCGACCGGGACCGACGCCACCTCGAACCGGCTTCCCGCACATTCCGCGAGCTCCTGCGCCAGCAGGTCGAGGAGATGGGCGTGCCGCCGCTCCAGCATCAGGATCGCGCTGTCGTAGGTCCGCAGCTCGACGATCTCCGGGACCAGGCCGAGCAGGCTGGTGAGCGACGCGACATGACGAGGCAGCGCGGCACGCTCGGCACGCAGGTCGTCGAGGAGCTGCACCCGCTCGCGGACCGGCCCCTCCAGCTCGGCGAGGTCCTGCTCGACGGTCGCGAGCCCCTCCGGGCCGAACCTCCGCTCCGGCGCGGCGGCGGCGCGGCCGGGGACCAGGGCGAGCATCGCGTCGATCCGCGTGCGGAGCGCGCCGAGCTCCTCCGACCGGGCCCGGTCGACCGGCAGCGGGCGAAGGCCGAGCTCCTGCTCCGCGCCGACGTCGATCACCTGCATGACCCGGAGGCCGTACAGGAGGTCCAGCGTCGCGGCCAGCCTCGGTCGATACCCGATGACGTGCACCCTCGCCATGCGCACGAGCACGGTCACGCCTCCGTCTCGGGCAGCAGGACGAACGCGGCGATCGCCTCCCCTGTGCGCTCGGCCGCCGCCGCCGCGTCTCGCTGAATGGCGTCCGCCCGTTCCCCCGCCCGCGCGCGGACGGCCTCTGCCTGCGCCCGGGCGGCGGCGACGGCGGTCGCGTACCGCTCGTTCGCCTCCCGCTCGGCCCGCCGTCGGGCCTCCTCGAGCAGCGCCCGGGCCTCGGCCCGGGCTTCCTCCACCCGGGCCCGAGCCTCCGCCCGGGCCGCCGCGACCAGCTCCGCCGCCGCATCCTCCGCGGCCCGGATCGCCGTCAGCGGGGCCTCGGGCTCGACGCTCACGGCGTCTCCCCACGGGCGGTGGTCGGGACCCGTCGACGGGCCCTGGCGCGGCGGAGCCGGAAGTGGTCCTCGCGCTCCCGTTCTCCGAGCACGATGCCGATCTCCCGGAACCGCCGGCGCA
>JAJYDP010000241.1 GCA_021777365.1 Chloroflexota bacterium
CTGGGTGGTCGCGGGCGGGATCGGTGCGCTCCTGGCGATCGTGGTCATGACCGTCCTGTTCGCGGCCGGGATCGGCATCGGTGCCGCAACGGGGGGCGTTTCTGCGGGAGAGGCCATGCTCGGCTCCGCGGCGCTCGGCATCTACGCCAGCGCGATCGTCGGCCTGGGCGTCGCGATCGGCGGACTCTGGCGGACGTCGATCGCGGGCGAGATCGCCGCGCTGGTCGTCGTGGCGACGTACCTCGTCGACCTCCTCGCGCCGCCGCTCAAGCTGCCAGACTGGTTCCACCAGCTCGCCCTGACTGCGCACATGGGTCAGCCGATGGTCGGCCAGTGGGACGCGACCGGCGTGGTGGCGTGCCTGGTCATCGGGGTCGGCGGGATCCTGCTCGGCGCCTGGGGCATGAGCAGGCGCGACGTCGCGCGCTGAGGCGCTAGAACTCCTGCAGGTAGGCGCTCACGATCCGGGGATCGGCCCGGAGATCCGATGCGAGTCCCTCCAGGCCAACGCGCCCCGTGTCGAGCACGTAGGCCCGGGTGGCCGCCTCGAGCGAGATCCGCACGTTCTGCTCGGCCAGCAGCACGGCCCGGCCGCGGCGGTTCATCTCCACCATCACGTCGAAGATGCGGTCGACGACCACCGGTGCGAGCCCGAGCGAGACCTCGTCGGCGACCAGCAGGAGCGGGTCGAGCACCATCGCGCGACCCATCGCGAGCATCTGCTGTTCCCCTCCGGAGAGCGTCCGCGCGGATTGCCTCCGCCGCTCCCGCAGTCTCGGGAAGAGGGCGTACACCTCCTCGATCGCCTCCGCCGCGTCGCGCCGCGTCGCGTGCAGGCCCACCACGAGGTTCTCCTCGACGGTCAGGCTGGGGAACACGCGGCGACCCTCAGGGACGTACGCGACGCGCAGCGCCGCCCGGCGATGAGCTGGCTGCGCGAGGAGATCCTCGCCCCGGACGCGAATCCGGCCCCGCGCAGGGATGAGGCCCATGATGGCGCGCAGAAGCGTCGACTTGCCGGCGCCGTTTGCCCCGACGACCGCCACGAACTCCCCGGGCAGCACGTGCAGGGAGATCCCGTAAAGCACCTGCATTTCACCGTATCCGGCCGTCAGCTCGTCCACCTGGAGCAGCGGCTCCCCGGCGTTCACGCCGCCTCCGGCCCCGAGTCGTTTGCGGTCGGCCGATCACCAGCCGGTGGTTCCGTCCCGTTGGCCGTCGGGTGATCGCGGGCCCGACTCCCCGATCCGGGGGCCGACCGGCCCAGGTAGGCGTTGACCACCGCCGGGTCGTAGCGCACGGCGTCCGGAGTGCCGTTGGCGATCACCCGGCCCGCGTCGAGGACCACTGCCCGATCGCAGAGCGATAGCGCGAACCCGACGTGGTGCTCGACCAGCAGCACGGTCAGGCCCCGCTCACGAGTGCCTGTGATTAGCTGGGCCAGTGGTCGCATCCCGTCGGCGCCGATGCCGGCGGCTGGCTCGTCGAGCAGCAGCAGGCGCGGCTCGGCCGCCAGCGCCCGCGCCAGCTCCAGGCGGCGCAGCTCGCCGATGTTGAGCTCGGCGGCCCGTCGACCGGCCGCCCGCTCCAGTTCCGTCAGGGCCAGTAGCTCGTCCACCCGGCAGGCCGCATCCCGCGCTCGGAGGCGCGGCTCGAGGGTCCGGGCAGAGGTCAGCCTACGAGGTCCCGCCGCGGCCAGGCGCACGTTCTCCCGTACCGACAGCGAGCGGAACGGCCTGGCGACCTGGAACGTCCGCGAGACGCCGAGGTGGCTCATGCGGGTCGCGCCCAGGCCACGGATCGAACGGCCGTCGAACCGCACCTCGCCACGGGTCGGGGTCTGCGCGCCCGCGATGACGTTGAACAGAGTCGTCTTGCCGGCGCCGTTGGGGCCGATGATCGACACGAACTCGCCGGCGGCCACGACGAGGTTGATCCCGTCGAGCGCCGTGACCCCGCCGAAGCGGACCGTCAGCCCGTCGACCTCAAGCAGGGCCACCGGACCCCCGCGCCTTCCCCGGCCCGCCCGCCGGTCCATCGCGCCCGGCCAGGCGCCGGGCCGCGCGCCGGACCGCCCGGAGCGTGCCGCTGTCCACCCCGAAGAGCCCTTGCGGCTGGAACCGCAGCATCAGCACCAGGATCGCGCCGAAGGCCAGCAGGCGGTAATCCGAGATGAAGCGGAACACCTCGGGCAGTGCCCCCAGCGTCACGGCGCCGGCCACCGCTCCGGCGATCACCCCGATCCCGCCGAACATCAGCATGGCGAGGATCACCACCGACTCGCTGAAGCCGAAGCTGGTGGGGGTGACAGCGGAGATGAATGGCGCGTACAGGGCCCCGGCGAGGCCGCCCAGGCCCGAGCTCAGCACGAACGCGCTGATCTTGTACGGCGCCACTGGGATGCCGGTCGCGGCCGCGGCGGCCTCGTCGTCCTTGATCGCGAGCAGCGCGGCCCCGAACCAGGTGCGCTCCAGGTACCACGAGAGACCGGCCACGGAGACGAGCATCGCCAGCCCAACCGCCAGGAAGTCGCCGTTGCCGAACTGGTGCGCACCGATCGATGGCAGCGGGATCGCGTAGACCCCCACTGCCCCGCCGAAGAACGGCACGTACTGGAACATGGCCACGACCACGAAGTTGAGGCCGATCGTCGTAACGGCCAGGAAGTCCTCTCGGAGCCGCAGGCTAATGGCGCCGAGGACGAGGCCGGCCAGGCCCGCGGTTGCGAGCGCGGCAGGGATGGTGGCCCAGAACGACCACCCGTAGTGCGTGGACAGCACGGCTGCGAAGTAGCTGCCGATGCCGAAGAAGGCGCCCTGCGCGAGGTTCGGCTGGCCTGCGTACCCGGCCACGATATTGAGGCTGACTACCAGGATGGCGTAGATGCTGAGGGTGACCAGGACGACCGCGAGGTAGTCGAGGCTCACCGGACCACCACGTCGCCGGGAAGCAGCCCCTGCGGCCGCACCAGCAGGATCAGGATCAGCGCGATGAAGGCGATGGCGTCGCGCGGCAGGACGAACCCGAAGTAGGCGACCACAAAGGTCTCGAGCAGCCCGATCAGCATCGCCGCCAGGACCGTCCCCAGCGGGTTGCCGAGCCCGCCGAGCACGATGATCGCCAGCATCTTGTAGGCCGGGATGTCGCCCATGGTCGGGTACACCGTGTTGTAGGTCACCCCGAGCAGGACCCCCCCGATTGCAGCCAGCGCGTAGCCGATCAGGAAGATCGACGCGATGACCCGGCCGCTGTTGATGCCGACCGCCTGGGCGGTCTCGCGATCCTGCGAGGTCGCGCGCCACGCGAGCCCGAGCCGCGTGCGGCGGAGCAGCAGCCAGGTCGCCGGGAATACGGTCACGCCGATCAGGATGATCAGCGTCTCGACGCCGGAGATCCGCGTGCCCGCCAGCTCGAGCGTCGGCAGCGGGATGGCAGCCGGGAACGTCCGGTTGTAGGGGCCGAAGACCAGCCGGAACACTTCCTCGGCGGCGATGAAGACGCCGATGCCCGCCACCAGGGGCACGATCGGGCCGCGGCCCAGGATGGGCCGGTACAGCAGGCGCTGCAGGAGCCAGCCCAGTGCCGCACCCGCGACCGCGCCGGCGATGAGCGCGACCCACCATTGCCCGGTCGCGGAGAAGGCCTCCAGGCCGATGTAGGCGCCCAGCGCCAGGCCGGCGGCATTCGCCACGTCGAGGATGCGCAACAGGCCGTAGGTGAGCGAGGGGCCGAGCGCGATCAGGGCGTACAGGGAACCTTGCACGATGCCCTGGACTGCGCTCGACGCGAAAACGTCCATCCCTCGCTCGCCCCGGTCCTGGTCGGCGCCGCGAGCCTACGGCGTGATGATGGAGGGGTCCGTGACCTCCCCGTAGTGGTGCACCTCGCCGTCCTTGATGATCTCGAGGTCGACGGACTTGATCACCTCGCCGGTGTCGTTGTAGCTCTGGATGGTCCCGGTCACGCCGACGAAGTTCTTGGTCCCGGCGATCCCGGCCTGGATCTGGTCGGCCGATGTGCCGTTCGCCATCGCCTGCTTCAACACCATGAACGAGTCATACGTGGTCGCGGCGACCATGTCGGGCGCGTGGCCGTAGGCGGCCGTGAAGGCCTTCATGAAGGACTGGACCGCCGGCACGGTGCTGTCCCGGTTGAACGGCGTGGTGAACACCATGCCGTTGGCGGCGGCGCCCACCGGCTGGAAGAACTGCGTCGTCGAGTCGACGCCCTCGGTCCCCACCAGCGGAAGGTGCAGCCCGAGCGTGTTCCAGTTGGCGATGTACTGCTGTGCCTCGCTGTAGTACTGGGCCATGAAGAACCCGGTGGCGCCCTTGCTGACGTCGCGCTGCAGGATGGGGGTGAAGTCCTTCTCGCCGAACTGGTTGTAGTCGGTGGCCACGATCGTCGCCCCGAGCGACGTGGCCTCCTTGGTGAACCCATCGACCAGGGCGGTGCCGAAGTCGTTCTGGATGGCGACGATCGCCACGGACGTGGCGCCCAGGCTCTTGACCAGCGCATAGGCGGCCGCGGCGCCCTCGACCACGCCCGTGAAGTCCTGCTGGAAGATGTACTTGCCGGTCGCCGGGATCCCCGGGTTCACCGCGTAGGCGGCGAGCATTGGCAGGCTGGCACGCTGGAAGATCGGTGCCGCGGCCAGGGTCTGATCGCTGTACGAGCCGCTCACGACCGCCGTGACTTTGTCCTGGGTCACGAGCTTCGTGGCGATCGTCACCGCTTGCTTCGGGTCGCTGGCGTCGTCGTAGTTCACCAGCGTGAACTGGCTGCCGTTGACCCCGCCGGCGCTGTTGATGTCCTTGACGGCCAGCTGCGCGGCGTCGTAGGCGCTCTGGCCGTCAGCCGCAGCGAAGCCGGACTCGGGGGCGAAGAAGCCGATCTTGATCGGGCCGCCCGATAGTCCAGTCGACGCCCCACCCCCTGACGACGTGCAGGCGCCCACGACGGCACCGACCACTACGATGACGGCAGCCACGAGGGCCGCGCCCCCCCGCGGCACGCGACGAGCAACCATGGAACTCTCCTCCTGCCTCCTGCCCTTGTTCCCCTTCCGATCGACCTCGGGACGCTCCGCGAACAGCCTCTGTCAGTCGTCCGCCTCCTCCCGTGCAGCCGCCGGGCCGGCTGCCGCCGCAGCGGCTGCACCGGGTTCCGGCGTCGTCCCGGTACCGAGGCCCCCGTCGGCGACCAGGCGGCGGGCAATGGCCTCCGCGATCCCCACCACCTCGGCCTGGGCGCGCGCCAGCGGCGAGCCCTGCAGGCGGGCGATGGGAGCCGTGATGCTGATGGCCGCCTCGAGGGAGCCGAAGCCCCGGATCCCGCAGGCGACTGCGATGACGCCGGGCTCGACCGCGTCGGACACGACGTGCACCCCTGGGCCCGTCAGCGCCGCGCCGCTCGCGCTGCCAGCGAGCGGGATTCGGCGGCCCGTCCACCCGGACACGCGGAGCGCGCGCGGGCTCTCCGCCTGATCAAGGTAGAGCGCGCTGGCGCCGTCCCGCACGAGCAGGTTGGCGGTCTCACCCGTGCGGTCCCTCAGGAGCTCCAGATAGGGGTGGGCGGTCCGCAGCAAGTGCTCGATCGGTTCCACGCGCGCGGCCAGCCCCACGATCCGGAGCCCGAGGCCCACCCGCCCGGCCTCGTCCGCCGCGAGCAATCCCTCCGAGAGGAGGACGTCGACCAGCTGGCTGCTGCGCGAGACGTCCAGCCCGGTGCGCCGCGCAACATCGGCGACCGACAGGTGGGGCACCCGGGTGTCGAACGTCTCGAGGACCTGCAGCACCTGCGCGACCGTCGGGGACGCGGGACCGACCCGGAAAAGTCGAGGGCCGAGCGACCACCGCCTGCCTCGGCGGTCGTAGACGAGATACTCGTGCGAACGCATGACATTGAGCAGTCGGTAGATCGTGGACCGCGGAATGGCACATTCGTGCGCAATGGCCATCGACCCCATCGCGTGCCCGCGCTCGGCCAGGAGGTCGAGCACGGCAAGGGCTCGGTCGGTGGACGACACGGTCCGTTTGTCTCGAATGGGAGACGATTGCATACTGGCCAGGAGGATACGACCGGAAACAGACGCGCCGCAACGAGTCTGTAAGGCCAAGTCTCGCCTGTGAGACAGATTCTCCAGGGCGGGTCTTGCGGGCTGCGTTGCCGGCTCGTAGGTTCATTGGCCATGGAGACGACTGCATCGAAGGTGATGGAATCACCTGTCGGCCTCACCGGCCCCAGCGGTTCGACCATCGTCACGCCCGGCCACGGCCCCCGCCCGGTCCGCGCACCGCGAGGCCCGGAGCGCACCTGCAAGGGCTGGGGACAGGAAGCCGCCCTGCGGATGCTCATGAACAACCTCGACCCCGAGGTGGGCGAGGCACCGGACCAGCTGATCGTGTACGGCGGCACCGGGCGCGCGGCCCGCAGCTGGGAGGCCTTCGACGCCATCGTGGCGTCGCTCCGGGAGCTGGAGAACGACGAGACCCTGCTGGTGCAGTCGGGCAAGCCGGTCGGGATCTTCCGCACGACGCCCGACGCCCCCCGGGTCCTGATCGCCAACGCCAACCTGGTGCCCCACTGGGGTACCTGGGGCGTGTTCCGCGAGCTGGAGCGGATGGGGCTGACCATGTTCGGCCAGATGACCGCGGGCTCCTGGATCTACATCGCCACCCAGGGGATCATCCAGGGCACCTACGAGACGTTCGCCGAGATGGCGCGCCAGCACTTCGGTGGCACGCTGCGGGAGCGCGTGGTCCTGACCGCAGGCCTGGGCGGCATGGGCGGCGCGCAGCCGCTGGCGATCACCATGAACGAAGGCGTCGGCCTCTGCATCGAGGTGGACCCGGCCCGGGCAGAACGCCGCCACGCGGCGGGCTACGTCGACGAGCTGACGGCGGACCTCGACGACGCGCTGGCCCGGGTGGAGGCGGCCCGGGCGGAGGGCCGGCCCCTCTCCGTCGCGCTGGTGGCCAACGCCGCCGACGTGGAACCCGAGCTGGTCCGACGGGGCTGGCGGCCGGACGCGCTGACCGACCAGACCAGCGCGCACGACCTGCTCGGCGGGTACGTGCCGGGCGGCATGACCTTCGAGGCCGCGCTCGCGCTCCGGGCCGCGGAGCCCGACGCGTACCTGGCGGCAAGCCGCGAAAGCGTTGTCCGCCACGTCCGCGCGATGCTGGCGCTGCAGCGCGGGGGCGCGGTGGCCTTCGACTACGGCAACAACATCCGCCAGGCGGCCGCCGACGGGGGCGTTCCGGACGCCTTCGACATCGTCGGGTTCGTGCCGCTGTTCATCCGGCCGCTCTTCTGCGAGGG
>JAJYDP010000242.1 GCA_021777365.1 Chloroflexota bacterium
CATCCACGGCGTGGGCTCCGAGTACGCCGATCTGCTGGAGGCCGCGGGCGTCGACTCGCCGGCCGAGCTGGCCCATCGCGTGGCGGCCAACCTGGCCGCGAAGATGGAGGAGCTCAACACCGAGAAGGAGCTGGTGCGCCGGGTGCCGACCGAATCGATGGTGGGCGGCTGGATCGAGGAGGCGAAGTCGCTGCCGAAGATCGTCGAGCACTGAGGGACGATCGAAGGCGCTCCCACAGACGATCGACGGCGCCCCGGGGTTCCCGGGGCGACGGACGTCTCAGCCGCCGGGCTGTGGAGTGCCCGCCCAGGCCAGAAGATCGGCCATCAGCCGCGCGAACGAGTCGGCGGGGAACCCGGGAAGCGCCGCCGCGTAGCGCGGGTCGAGTCCCCACGACCAGTCGAACGTGCCGGCGTCGAAGACGTGCGCCCCGCTCGGGGTGACCCAGGCGCTGGCACCCGCCGTCGCCGGCGGATGCCCGACCGGCTGCACCGGCGTTGCGCCCAGCAGGAGCGCGCCCGGCATGGTCGAGGCGAGGTCGACCTCGTCGCCCACGAGGCCGGGCAGCCGCTGCCCGGGTTGCAGGCCCGAGTCCGGCGAGATCGACACGATGCCGGGCCCGACCACGAGCGGCTGCAGCCCGTCGACGACCCCGCCGTACGCCTCGCCCAGCAGCGACGCCACCGGACGCGAGAGGGGTGGGTCGGCAAAGGCGCCGGTCGCATCGAGCGGATCCGTGGCCTCGATCGGGTCCGCCGCCGCGCTCTTCCAGCAGACCACGGTCCGGTCGGGGATCCCGGCCCGGGAGGGCGCCAGCCGGACCTGCCAGTAGCCCATGTTGGCGCCCATGCCAAGGATCCCGACGCCGGCGCGCTGGGCGGCATCGAGCGCGTCGCGGTCGCCGCGCAGCCAGTACTCCGGGTGGCCCGAGAGGAGCACCGTACGCGCCCCGGTGGCCAGCGCCGGGTCGCGGGCGAGGTCGACGTCCGTGACGTAGGCCGGCCGGTAGCCGTGGTCCTCCAGCCAGACCCACAGCGGGAAGTCGAGCCGGAACATCGTCCCGGCGCCGTACCCGTGCTCGTAGGGCCGGTCGAAGCTCGCCTCGACGGCGCGCGACCGCGGGCCGTGATACCAGCGGTACAGGTCGGTGCCGCCCCAGCCGTTGTATGCCTCGTACGTCAGCGTGGGGACCACCACCAGCAGCGGCGCGGGGGCCACGGCGCGGACCACGAACGGGATGTACGAGGCGCGGCCGTCGGGCAGGCTGCACTTCACCAGGTAGACGCCGCTCGCCCAGGTGGCGGGGACGGAAACGACGTAGCTGACCGGCCAGTGCTCCTCGACCCTGCCGGTGGCCGGATCGGCGGTCGCGTCGGCGTGCCAGGCGGTGCGGACGTCGCGCACCGTGAGCACGTGGCGCGCGTCCCCTGCGCCGAGGCGGAAGACGTCCAGGCGCACGGACGAGGCGACCGACCGGATGTGGAGGTCGACCGACCCGCCCGGGGGGACGCTCACCTGGCCGGCGTACCCGGCGACCGCGGCCAGGTCGGGCCGGCCCAGGCGCCAGTCGTCGGCGTGCGCGCCGGGCAGCAGCGGCACGGGCGGCTCCCCGTACTGGTACTGGCGCACGAGCTGGTCGACGGTCGGGCGCGGGCCGGCGATGACGCGGCCGGCGACCGGCGACGCGACGGGCGGAGGCGCGACCAGCGGGGTGGCGATGGGCGTGGCCGACGGCCCCGGGGCGAACGGGTGGCGGCGGGCCGGCGAGGCGCCGGGCAGCACCGTCACGATCAGCAGCGCGACGCCGAGGACGGCCAGCAGGACGCTGTCGCGACGGGCGTGCACGAGCCGATCCTGGCGAGCCGTCGGGGTGGGTCGGATCGATCAGCGGGCGGGACGGCGGCCGCCGGGCTCGTCCCCACCGCCGCCTGCCGCGTTCCCGGCGAGCTCGGCCTCGCCGCCGATCGCCGGTCGGTCGCCCCGCGGGTTCGCGCAGCAGCCCGCGGCGCAGACGGCGGGCCACGGGCCGAGGGAGCTCAGGGCGATGCCGGGCGTGCCGGCCAGGCGCTCCTCGACGAGGTCGGCGATGCCTGCGACGAATGCGGGGTGGGTGCCCGGCGTGGCGACCCGCTCCATGCGGACGCCCATCTCGTCGCAGGTGTCGCGCGCCTCCCGGTCGAGGTCCCAGAGCACCTCGACGTGGTCGCTCACGAAGCCGACCGGGACCACCACCGCCGCGCGCATCCCCTCCCCGTGCGCGGCGCGCAGGGCGTCGTTGATGTCGGGCTCCAGCCAGGGCACCTGGGGCGGCCCGCTGCGGGACTGGTAGACGAGCGACCAGGCCGGGACCGTCACCCCCCGGCCCCGGACGTCGGCAAGGACGCAGTCGATGGCCGCCAAATGCTGGGCCACGTACGCACCGGTCGCGGCCGTGACCCCGGGCGCGACGGAGGCGGCGTCAGGGGCAGCGTCGCTCGCGGCGTTCGAGGCATCCGCGGCGGCCGAGCCAGCGGCGGCACTTGCGCCGAAGCGTCCGGGCGGCCCCGACGTCTCCGCCATCGCGGTGGGGATCGAGTGCGTGGTGAAGAGCACCCGCGTCTCCTCCGTCGCGAAGCCCTCCGCGGCGAGCTTCGTGAGGGCGGCGGCGAGCCCGCCGGCGACCGGGGCGATGAACCCCGGGTGGTCGAAGTACTGCCGGATGCGGTCGATCTCGAGCGAGCCGGCCAGCCCTGTCTCCGCCAGGGCGCGGGCGAGATCCTCCCGGTACTGGCGGCACCCCGAGTACGAGGAGTAGGCGCTGGTGAAGAGCGACAGGACCCGCCGATGCCCGTCGGCGTGGATCCGGCGGAGCTCCGGGGCAAGGAACGGGTCCCAGTTGCGGTTGCCCCAGTAGATGGGCAGGTCGATCCCGCGCCGCGCGAACTCGGCACCGAGGGCGGCGAGCAGCGCGCGATTCTGGGCGTTGATGGGGCTGATCCCGTCGAGCGCGAGGTAGTGATGGGCGACCGCCTCGAGGCGCTCACGGGGAATGCCGCGGCCGCGCGTGACGTTCTCCAGGAACGGCATCACGTCGTCCGGGGACTCGGGGCCTCCGAACGAGACGAGCAGGAACGCGTCGTAGGCGATCGTCACGACCGGACCTCCAGGGCCGCGGCGCGGTCGTCGCGGCGGGTGCAATCAGGCGGCTTCGGGCAGCATGCCGGATCGGAAGCCTACCGTGCGCGCTACGCGCCTGCCGCGCGCGGGTACGTGCCCAGGATCCGGACCATCGCGGCATCCGCACGCAGCTCGGCCGCCGCGGCGCGCGCCTCCGCCTCGTCGGCGTCGAGGTCCACCCAGAAGACGTACTCCCAGGCACGGTCGCGGCTGGGGCGCGACTCGAGCTTGCTCATGTTGAGGCCCGCGCGCGCGAAGACGCCCAGGCAGCGGTGCAGCGACCCGGGCTCGTTCCGCACGGCCAGCACCATCGTGGTCCGCATCGGCGTCGCGCCGGGGACGGTCGACACGGCCGGCGGCCCGGCCGGTACGGCGTCCCGCTGCGCCGCCGCATCCTGCCGCGCGACCACGAAGAAGCGCGTCCGGTTGTCCGGCACCTGCTGGATCTCGTCGGCCAGGATCTCCAGGCCGAAGATCGCCGCGGCACGCGGCGAGAGCACGGCGGCCGCGGCCCGCTCGCCGCGGTCGACGATCAGCTTCGCCGCTCCCGCCGTGTTGTAGGTGGTGAGCAGCGTCCACGGCCGGGTGCGGAGGAACCGCTCCGCCTGGCCGAGCGCCTGGATGTGCGAGTAGACGCGCTCGATCTCCTCGATCGACTGGCCGGGGAGCGCCGCCAGGCAGAGCCGGACCGGGACGACGACCTCGCCCGTCACCAGCAGCTCGTGCTCGAGCAGCAGGTCGTAGTTCTCGCGGACCGTGCCGTTGACCAGGTTCTCGATGGGGACGACGCCGGCGACCACGGGCGGCGCGCCGGGCGGATCGGCGGGGACGCATCCGGCGGTGACGGCCTCGAAGACCTGCCGGAACCCCGGGACGGGCACCGCGACGGGCCGGTCGAAGGCCGCGAGGACGGCATCCTCGGCGAAGGCGCCGGGCTCCCCCGAGTAGGCGACGCGCAGCCCGCCGACGCTCAACGCTCGAACCACTGGGTCGGCTCGTGGTCCGTCTCGCTGATCTCGACCGCGGGCGCGGCCTCCTCCTGTGGATGGCGAGTGCCGGAGCGCGCCGCGGCCGCCGCGTCCGCCCAGTGCTCCTCGGCGAGCATCGCGTTGATCGCCTCCAGGTACGCCTCCGCCGAGCAGGCGATGATGTTCGTGCCGCGGCACGAACCGCGATACCGCCCCTCGGCGCGCGGCCCCACGGCCCCGGCCGGCGGCGCGATCTCCACCTCGACGCGGCCCTCCGCGTCGGGACCCTCGCCCAGCGACGTCACCCGGTAGGCGAGCAGGCGTGGGCTGCCGGAGAGCATGCCGGCCAGTGCCCGGTCGACGGCCTCGTAGAGCGCGTCCACCGCCCCGTTCCCCTCGGCGGATGCCTCCCAGACATGCTCCCCGGCCTGCACCACCACCGCCGCGCGGCTCTGCACGTTGGAGCCGGTGGAGCAGGTCCACCGCGCCAGTCGCACCGCGTCGGCGGCGAGCGATCGGGTGTCGCCCGCGCCGGATCGGGAATCGCCGGTGCGTGAGCCGGTGCCGCCCGTCGGCGATCCCGTCATCGCGACCCTCCTTCAGCCGTCGCCGTCCGGGCCTCCTCGGGCACGATGGTCGTGAAGTGGCGCTCGTCACGGCGGCGCAGCTCCGCGCCGCTCTTCCAGAGCGCGTACTCCAGCGAGTCCCCCAGGGCCTGGAACGACGCCGCGATGATGTTGGTGTCCGAACCCACGGTGGACCAGGCGTCCTGCTCGTTGCTCGACTCGATGAGCACCCGCGTGCGGGCGGCCGTGGCCGAGTCCCCGTCGAGGATGCGCACCTTGTAGTCGACCAGGTGGATGCCGTCGAGCTGCGGGTAGAAGGCCCGCAGCGCCTTGCGCAGCGCCGCGTCCAGGGCGTTGACCGGGCCGTTGCCGTCCGCGGCGGTGTGCAGGACCTCGCCCTCGACCTCCACCTTGACGGTGGCTTCCGCCCGGAGCTCCCTCCCCTCGCGCTGCTCGACCAGCACCGTGTAGTCCAGGAGCCGGAATGGCGCCCGGTAGTCGGGGGCGAGGCGACGGATGAGCAGCTCGAAGGACGCCTCGGCCCCCTCGAAGCTGGCCCCCTCTGCCTCCAGGCGCTTGATGATGCGACTCAGCTCGCGCGGATCGACCACGCCCTCGAGCCGGTGGCCCAGCTCCTCGGCGCGCCACTGTGTGTTGACCCGGCCGCCCAGCTCGCTCACCACCAGGCGCGTCAGGTTCCCCACGAGCGCGGGGTCCACGTGCTGGTAGGAGTGGCGCACGCGGGCCGTGGCGGCGCCGTGCACGCCGCCCTTGTGGGCGAACGCGCTCGCCCCGACGTACGGCTGGTGGCCGTCCGGGGCGATGTTGGCCACCTCGGCCACGTAGTGCGACAGCTCGGACAGGCCGTGCAGGTCCGCGCCGGAGGGGACCGTCTCGGCGCCCAGCTTGAGCGCGAGGTCGGCCCAGATGGTGACGATGTTGGCGTTGCCGCAGCGCTCGCCGTACCCGTTGATGGTCCCCTGCACGTGCCGGACGCCGGCCTGGACGGCCGCGATGGAGTTGGCCACCGCGAGGCCCGCGTCGTCGTGGACGTGGATCCCCCAGGTGACCGGCAGCGCCAGCGTCCCGATCACGTCGCGCACGATCGACCCGACCTCGTCGGTCAGGCAGCCGCCGTTCGTGTCGCACAGCACCAGGCTGGTGGCGCCCGCGGCGTACGCGGCACGCAGGGTCGCCAGGGCGTAGTCGCGGTCGGCCTTGTATCCGTCGAAGAAGTGCTCCGCGTCGTAGACGACCTCCCGGCCGGCGGCGGCGCAGTACGCGACCGAGTCGCCGATCATGGCCAGGTTCTCCTCCGGCGTGGCACCCAGCACCTGCGTGACGTGAAGGAGCCAGCTCTTGCCGAAGATCGTCACCACCGGCGTGGCCGCCTCGACCAGCGCCCGGAGGTTCGGGTCGTCCTCGGGACGGTTGGAGCGGTGGCGCGTGGACCCGAACGCCGCGAGCTTCGCGGTGCGCCAGGTCACGCCGCGGGCGAGCGCGAAGAACTCCTCGTCCTTCGGGTTCGATCCTGGCCAGCCCCCCTCGATGTAGGGGAACCCCGCCTCGTCCAGGCGCCGGGCGATCTTCAGCTTGTCCGCCAGCGACAGGACGAGCCCCTCCCGCTGGGTGCCGTCGCGGAGCGTGGTGTCGTACAGGAGGATCGGGTCGCTCATCAGGGCATCCCCAGCAGCGTGTCGGTGGCGGTGATGACGGCCGCATCGTCGTCGGTGAGTTCATCGGGTGCACCGGCGCGGCCGGGATCGTCCCCGGTGGCCCCGGCCGGGGCGAGCCGTGCGACGACCTCCTCGGCGAACGCGCGCGTCCCCAGCGCCCGCACCTCGCGGTCGCCCGCTCCCACGCGCGCCAGGTCGGTCGTGCGCAGCCCATCGCCCAGCGCGGCCCGGACGGCCGTTTCGATCGCCGTCGCGGCGTCCGCGCGGCCGAGCGACCAGCGCAGCAGCATCGCCCCGGAGAGGATGGCCGCGATCGGGTTGGCCAGGTCCCGGCCGGCGATGTCCGGCGCCGATCCGTGGATCGGCTCGTACAGCCCGTGGAGTCCGTGGGCCGTGCGCCGTGCGCCCACGGAGGCGGACGGGAGCATCCCGAGCGAGCCGGTCAGCATGGCCGCCTCGTCGGAGAGGATGTCCCCGAAGAGGTTCTCGGTCACGATCACGTCGAACGACCCGGGATCGCGGATCAGCAGCATCGCCGTCGCGTCCACCAGGCGGTGCTCGAACGACACGTCGGGGAACTCCGGCGCGACCTCCTCCACGACCTTCCGCCAGAGGCGGCTGGAGGCCAGCACGTTCGCCTTGTCCACGCTGGTGAGGCGCTTCCGGCGCCCGCGTGCCAGCTCGAACGCGAGCCGCACGACTCGCCGGATCTCCTGCTCGGTGTACCAGAGGGTGTCCACCGCGACGCGACCCTCGGGCGTCTGCCGCTCCTCCGACGGGCGGCCGAAGTAGAGGCCGCCGGTGAGCTCGCGGACGATCAGGACGTCCACCCCGCGGACGACGTCCGGGCGCAGCGTGGAGGCGTCCACCAGGGCCGGCTCCGCGGCCACGGGCCGCAGGTTGGCGAAGAGCTCCAGCCCGCCGCGCAGCGCGAAGAGCG
>JAJYDP010000243.1 GCA_021777365.1 Chloroflexota bacterium
TCCAGTACGCGTGGGACGAGCCCCAGTACGTGTCGAACGTGGGCGGCGTCACCAGGATCGAGCAGCCATCCTCGTACCTGCCCACCCGCGGGTCGCGCGCGCTCGGGGCGGTGAACTGGGCGTAGAACCGGTCGGGATACTGGACGCAGTGGGGGTCCGCGGTGTCCTCACGGAGGAAGCTGATGGTCAGCGGCGGGTACGACGTCATCGGGCACGCCATGCTAGCGTACGTCGGCTTTCGGGGGCTACCGTGACGCGTTCGAGACAGTCGTCACGCGCGGGAGAGGGTGAGCTGTGACGATGGCGACGATCCTGCGATGACGCCTGAGGCGAGGGTCCGCGCCGTGGCCCGGTCGGTGCGCAACCGCGTCGCCCGGGAGCGCCGGACCGACGGGATCCGCCGCACGCTGGTCGCCGAACGGCAGCGCGTGCTGGCCCGCCGCCGCGCCTTCGGATCCGACGACCTCGAGGCCCTCGATGCGATTCTCCGGCAGGCGCAGGCAGTCATCCCGGTCCGGGCCCTCATCGAGCTGCCGGCCGGTCAGCGTTCCCCCCGTTTGGTGGTGCTCCGGCACGACACCGACAACGACATCGACAACGCCGTCCGTTTCGCCGAGTGGGAGGCCGCGCGAGGCTATCGCGCCAGCTATTACGTGCTGCACACGGACTGGTACTACCGCGAGGGGTTCGCCGGACCCCCCACGCGCTACGTGCTGCGGGCGCTCGAGCGGATCCAGCGGCTGGGCCACGAGATCGGCCTCCACAACAACGCGATCACGGTGGCGCTGCGGACAGGGCGCGACCCGGTGGAGGTCGTCTCGGCCGAGCTGGAGTACCTGCGCCGCCACGGCTTCGACGTGGTGGGGACTGCGGCTCACGGTGACGCGCTGTGCCGGACGTGCGGCTACAACAACGGCGAGGTGTTCGTGGAGACGCCGCGCCCGGAGCATGGACCGGCAGCCCGGACCATCGCCTGCACCGAGGCGGCCTCGGGACGGGCGCTGCGCACGGAGCTGCGGCCCGCCACCATGGCCTCGCTGGGGCTGACCTACGAGGCCAACTTCATCGAGAACCGCCACTACCTGACCGACTCGCACGGCCGGTGGAACCGTCCGCTGGAGGTGGCGGCCGCTGAGTTCGACCGGCGCGATGCCTTCCTGAAGTTCCTGATCCACCCGTCCTGGTGGGCCTTCCAGGGCGAACCGCTGCTCGGCGGGCCGGTTGCGACACCGTCTCCGGGGGACGCGCCCGCGCCGTGATCCCCGCCGGCCGCCTTCCGCGCGCGGCGTGGCAGGTGGTGCGTTCGGCGCCTGGCTACGGCGCCGGCGAGGCCGACACAGGCGCCACCGGTGGCACCGACGCGGAGGGCACCGGCGCCGCCGACGGCACGCCGGTCAGCGCGCTCAGGGCATCGACCGCCGACTGGACGAGCTGCATCTCCTGGCCGTAGCCCACGAAGTCGCCTCTGGCCTGATCAGCCTTGGCCGCCGCGAAATGGGTGCTGATGTACTGGATGAGACCGGCCGCATCTGTGGGCAGGCCGCCGGGCCCCGACGAGGGGCTGGGGTTGGTGCCGGAGCCCGTCGAGCCGCCGCCCGTTCCCGTCCCGCTCCCCGTGGTCGACTGGCCACCGGTTCCGGCGCCGCTGACGACCGCCTGCAGCGCCTCCGGGAGCGTGTCCCCCCAGCCAACCGTCTGCGACGACGCGACCACCACCTTGGTCAGCTGCGGGAACGCCGAGCTGGTGGACTGGAGGTAGATCGGCTCGAGGTACACGAACGACGTGCCGACCGGTATGACCAGCAGGCTGCCGCGAATGACCCGGGAGCCGCTCTGGTTCCACAGGCTGATCTGGGCGCTGATCACGGGATCCTGGTCGATGCGCGCCTCGATCTGCGTGGGGCCCTGGATCGTCGTGTTGGAGGGCAGCTCGTAGACGATCACCTGGCCGCGCGCCGTCCCGTCGTTTCGGGCCGCCACCCAGGCGATCATGTTCGGCCGGGATGCCGGCACCATGGGCTGGACCAGCACGAACTCCGGCGTGCTCTGGTTCGGCAGGCGCATCTCGACGTAGTACGCCTGCGGCGGCAGGACCTGGGTGCCGCCGGTGGTCACGGACGGCACCGTCCAGAGGTTGTCGCCCTTGTAGAAGCTGGCCACGTCGGTGACGTGGTAGGCGGCGTACATCTGCGTCTGGGCGTTGAACACGGACTCGGGCGTGCGCATGTGCGCGGCCAGGCCCTCCGGCATCGTCGAAATGGGCTCGAACATGCCCGGGAACACGCCCTCCCACGCACGGATCAGCGGATCGGTGGGATCGGCGACGTAGAAACGGGTGGTGCCGTCGTAGGCGTCCACGGTGATCTTCACGCTGTTGCGGATGTAGTCGTAGGTGGCGCCGAGGCTGGCATCGTTGATCGCGGTCGCGTCGGGCACGCCGCCCGTGATGGTGTACGCGTCCTGCACGTAGACCAGGTGCCCGTTCGGCGCGATCACCACGTAGGGGTCACCGTCGAGACTGAGGAACGGGGCGAGCGTGCCGAGGCGATCCGCCAGGCTGCGGTGCAGCAGGAGCCGCGTCTGCGGGGTCACCTGGTCGCTGATTGCCAGGTTGAGGTCGCCCAGATTCCACGCCCAGAAGAGGCGCTCGGCGGGCGAACCCACCGGCAGCCCCGCGGTCCCCGTGTACCGCGTGTCGACGTCGCTGCCGTTGCCGGTGCTGGACGGGTAGTCGAACTCGTTGCTCTTCGCGTCGACCAGCACCCAGCTCGAGGGCCGCTGCCCGAAGTAGATGCGCGGCTGCGTCACGAGCGGCGCCCCGGGCGACGCGGTCACCGGCAGGTTCTCGATGATCAGGTGGGGCAGGCCGTTCGAGTCGACGGCATTCACCGGCACCATGGCCAGGCCGTAGCCGTGGGTGTAGAGGACGTGCGCCGCGATCCACGACGGGTTGGGCTGGCTCTTGGACAGGGCCATCTCGCGCGCGGAGAGCATGACCTCCGTGGGCTGGCCGTTGATGTCGTACCGGTCGATGTTGACCGACGTGAAGGTGTAGTACTGGCGCACCGTCTGGAGCTGGTCGAGCGTCGCCGCCAGGGGGCGGGCGTCCCACAGGCGCGCGTTGTTGAACGTCGCCTGGTCGTTGCTCACGTCGGCCGCGGTCAGGCTCGAGCGGCCCGGGTCGGACTCGACGTTCCACGTGTCGAGCGCGAAGGCGCGCCGGGTCATGTCGATGTTGTTCGCGATGTACGGCGCCTCGGCCAGGTTCTGGCTGGGCTGCACGACGAGCTTCTGGTAGGCGGTGGGAAACACGGCCCCCGCCACGAGGAGCGCGAGGTACCAGGCCCCGCCCACGATGGCGGCGCGACGCGCGAGCCGGGCGTTGCGGATCACCGCCAGCACCACCAGCCCGACCGCGGCGATGGCGGTCGATGCCGCGGTCACCGCGGCCAGCGGGAGGCGCACGGCAGCGTCGGTGGCGCCGATTCCCGTGACGAAGCCGTTCTGCGCGTAGGAGAGGTCGTAGCGGCCCAGCCACTGCATCGCCGCGACCGCCGCGAGCAGCAGGCCGCCCAGCAGGGCGAGGTGCAGCACCGGGCCGCGGCGCGTCACGTCCGCTCCCCGCACCGCGGCCACGCCGTACGCGGCAGCGGCCAGGAGCACGCTCCCGAGGAGCAGGCCGCCAACTACGGCGACGACGAGGTGGAGCAGCGGCAGGGTGAACATCCACCAGCCCAGGTCCAGCCCGAAGACCGGGTCGATGACGGCCGCCCCCGACGGCGAGTACGGCACGCGATGCTGCCACAGCGCCACGGTCTGCCACGTGCCCGCCAGGAGCAGGCCGGCGAGGAGCGCGAGCGCGAGTGCCAGGACGACGAGGCTGCGCCGACCACGCCAGCGCGGCAGATTGGCCGCGGCAGTCAGCCAGGCCTCACCCCGTGCGTCGACGGAGCGAGCGCGTCCCTGCGCGGCCACCACGGCGTCGGTCGGGTCGTGGCTCAGGCGCCAGGCCAGGGCCAGGTTCAACAGCAGGACGACCGCGCTGCCGAGCAGGCCGGCGACGAAGAGCGTCACGCCGTACGTGAACTGGGTCGTCCAGGTGCCGCCGAACCCCACGTTCCGGAACCACAGGTAGTTGGCGAGGGGGCCCGAGAGAGCCCCGAGCAGGAACCAGGCCAGTACGACCGGGACAAGCACGACGACCAGGAGCCGCAGGATGCGGCGCACGCTCCAGCGGCCCCGACCTGTTCCTCGCGGGCGCCTTCCCGTGCCGCGAGCGAGGGCGTCCTGGCCGCGGTTCACCAGCCAATCGCCGAGGCTCTCGAAGCGGGAGTCGTCTGATGGTCGCAGTTGTCCCATGCCGCGCAGCTACGCTCCTTTCGTGGGGACGAGGCCGTCACAGTACTCCGAAGCGGGGCACGGCGCGGCCCACGACAGAGTCGCGCCGCAGCCGCACTGCCCCGAGGCGCCCGCGGCCCCGCGCGGTCGCGAACCACCCATGCTACCGTTCCGGCTGCCAATGACGACTCCTGTCCGGGCGGCCCCCGGTGCTCGCCCTGCTGCCGCCCAGCAGCCCCTCGGCTTCCGCGAGTTGTTCCTGCGCCTCGGCCTCGTCCGCCTGGTCATCCGGGGCCTGCTCGATCTCAGGACGCGCGGACGCCTCCTGCAGTACCTCGTGGGGACCGATCTCAAGCGCACCCACGCGGACACGGTCATAGGCCAGCTGTGGTGGCTCATCGACCCGTTCTTCTCGATGGCCATCTACTCGATCCTGGTCACGGTGGTCTTCCAGAAGCAGATTCCCGACGCGCCGCTCTTCCTCATGGCGGCGATCCTGCCGTGGCAGTGGTTCCAGTCCTCCCTGCTGGAATCCACGAGCTCCGTGACGGCGCGCGGCAACCTGATCCGGCAGATCCAGTTCCCGAAGATCGTCCTCCCGGCTGCCTCAGCCATCGCCGGCACCATCACGTTCTCGTTCGGGTTGCTCTCGCTTGCCGTGCTCTACGTCCTCTACCCGGGTCGCCTCAGCCCCTGGCTGCTGGCGGTCCCGATCATCGCCGCCGTGCAGTTCGTCTTCACCCTTTCGCTGGCAATCCTCTTCTCCGGCATCAACAGCTTCTACCGCGATGTGCAGAACCTGCTGCGCCACGCGACGCGCGTGTGGTTCTACATGTCGCCGGCGATCTACTCCGTTAGTGCCCTGCAGGGCACCGTCTTCCGGTACGTCCTGGGATTGAACCCGTTCACGTACATCCTCGGGTCCTACCGCAGCGTGGCCTACTACGGAACCGCTCCGGATTGGGTGGGGCTGGGCGTGGTCCTCGCGGTCTCCCTGGTCGTGCTGGCGTTCTCGATCTGGATCTTCAAGCGGGTCGAGACCGGCTTCGCGAAGATTCTCTGATGCCAGCTTCGCCTTACGCCGTCGAGGTGCGGGACCTCGGCATCCGCTACAACCTCCACCTGACGCGACGGACGACGCTCAAGGGATCGCTGGCTGAGTGGGTCGGTCGCAAGCAGCAGGTGGACCGGTACTTCTGGGCGCTTCGCCACGTCGACTTCAAGATCGGTCACGGGGAATCGCTCGGGATCCTGGGGCCGAACGGTGCCGGCAAGAGCACGCTGCTGCTGGCACTGGCCGGGATCCTGGCCCCCGACGAGGGCTCCATCAGGCTGGGGGGGCGTGTCTCCTCCCTGCTGACGCTGGGCGCCGGGTTCGAGATGGAGGTCTCGGGACGCGACAACATCGCGCTGATCGGTGCCTTCATGGGCATCCGCCACCGGGTCATGCGCGACCTGACGCCGTCGATCATCGAGTTCGCGGACATCGGCCCGTTCATCGACGCGCCGGTGCGGACCTACTCCTCGGGAATGCGCGCGCGTCTGGGGTTCTCCATCGCGACCGCCATCGCGCCGGACATCCTCCTGCTCGACGAGGTGCTTGGCACCGGCGACGAGGAGTTCCGTGGCCGCAGCCAGCAGCGCATCCGGGACCTGGTCGAGCACGCCAGGGCGATCGTCCTGGTGACGCACGATCTCACCACGGTCACCGAGTTCTGCAACCGCGCCCTGCTGATGGAGTTCGGGCAGGTGCTCTACGAGGGCACCCCGCAGGACACCGTCGAGTTCTACAAGGATCGCGTCCGGCAGCGCAAGCGGCGGCTCGAGGAGGCGGCGCACGGGTCCGCGGCCTCGTTTCCTCCCCCGGCCATGCTGGACCGGCACGCGCCGTAGCGCGGTAGCATGCCCGCCCTGACCCCCGCCGGCGCGCGCCCCCGGATCCTGATCGTCACGCACTCCTACTACGAGGAGGACCCCCGAGTCCGGCGGCAGGCGGAGGCGCTCGTCGCCGCGGGGCTGGCGGTCGACGTCCTGGGGCTGCGCAAGCCGGGCGCGTCCGCGCGCGAGCAGATCGAGGGCGTCCAGGTGCACCGGCTGCCGGTGCAGCGCCACCAGGGCGCCGGCATCGGGACCTACCTCGCCGAGTACGCGGAGTTCTTCGGCCGAGCCGCGGTGGCCGCCGTGCGGTTGCACGCCCGGCGTCACTACCGGCTGGCCCAGGTGGCCACGCTGCCGGATCCGCTCGTCTTCGCCATGGCCCCCCTGCGGCTCCATGGCGTCCCGGTGATGCTCGACCTGCACGAGGCGATGCCGGAGTTCTTCCGGAGCCGCTTCCCGGCGGCCTCGCACGGTATCGTGCGGGGCGGTCTGCTGGCGGCGGAGCGCGCGTCGATCACGTTCGCGTCTCACGTCCTGACCGTGAACGACGCCCTCGGGGACCGGCTGGTCGAGCTGGGGGTGTCTCGCTCGAAGGTCTCGGTGGTCCTGAACAGCCCGCGATCCGACCGGTTCGACCCGTCCGCCCATCCTCGCCGGCCGTTCATGGCCGACGGGCGCCTTCGCCTCGTCTACGCGGGGGCGCTCACGCCGCTGTACCAGCTCGACGTCGTCGTACAGGCGGTGTCCCTGCTGGCGCGCGGTGCCGCCGCCGGCGCGGTCGGCGGCCCGGACGGCAGCGGCGGTCCAGATGGTGCCGGCGCGGCGCCGCTCGACGTGACGCTCGACCTGTACGGGCGAGGCGATGCCGAGGCGCTGCTGCGAGCCCTGGCCGAGGAACGAGGCATCGCCGACCGGGTCAGGTTCCACGGCCGGATCCCGGTCGAGGAGGTGGCCGCGCGGATCGCCGAGGCGGACGTCGGACTCGCCCCGACGCGCCGCGATGCGTTCACGGACTTCAGCCTCTCCACCAAGATCTTCGAGTACGCGGCGATGGGGAAACCGGTGGTCGCGTCGC
>JAJYDP010000244.1 GCA_021777365.1 Chloroflexota bacterium
CTATCGCCTGCGAGGCAAGCGGGAGGAGGTGCTGACGGCCGAGAAGCAACGCTGACCTGCTCAGGTTTCAGCCGGCGATTCCTGCTCAGTTTTCGACCGGCGTTGACATCGGACAGGCAAGAGGCCCCGGCAGGCACTGGCCGGGGCCTCGTCATGACTGACCCGTCGAGCTCTGGGCGCTGTCGTCGGTCTGCGCGGGTTCGGCTTGCTTGCTGGTCGTCCGACGGCGAACGGTGCTATGGTTGCCGACCACGTTGGGTCTTGTTGGCATCGACAGGCTCAGGCGGACCATCGGGCGCACCGACGGGCCGGTGCGGCAAGCTGGGGGGCAGTGCCCGCACGATGGGAACCAGGGGCGAACACCGACCACAGGACCCACCGGCCGTGACCACCGAGCCGCGGAGTCGGCCGGGCCTCCCGGAGATCACCCTCGACGAGATCGAGTCCGTCGCGCGCATCGGCTCGTACGCGACCGACCTGCTCAGCGGACGGTGGGTGAGCTCGGCCGGGCTCGACGCGATCTTCGGGATTGACGCGGCGTTCGAGCGCACCATCGAGGGCTGGGCCTCGCTGGTGCACCCGGCGGACCGCGCGGCGGTGGTCGCCTACCTCACCGATGAGGTCCTGGGGCACGGTCAGCCCTTCGACCGCCGGTACCGCATCGTCCGCGCGGACACCGGCGAGACGCGCTGGGTGCATGGGCGTGGCGCCGTGGAGACCGACGCGTCGGGGCGGGTGGTGCGCACGTTCGGCACCATCGCGGACATCACCGAGCAGCGCGCGGCCGAGGAGGCGCTCGCCGCGTCGGAGGCCCGATACGCCTCGATCTTCGAGGGCACCGCCGAGGCGATCCTCATCGCGGACGCCGCGACGCACCGCTACCGCTGGGTCAACCCGGCGGCCTGTGCCCTGCTCGGCTACACGAGCGCGGAGCTGCGCACCATGCGAGTGCACGACCTGCATCCGCCGGACGCCCTGCCCGAGATCCTGGCCAGGTTCGCGGCGGTCGGCGGCGAGCGGATCGTCGAAGCCCACGCGGTGCCCTGCCGACGCAAGGACGGATCGCTGCTGCTCGCCGACATCCGCGCCTCCACGGCCGTGGTGGACGGGGTGACCTGCAACATCGCCTTCTTCGCCGACGTCACCGAGTTGCGCGCGCTCCACCTGCGGCTGGCGCGGAGCGAGCGCAACCTCGCCGAGGCCCAGCGCCTCGCGGGGATCGGCAGCTGGGCGTGGGACCTCGCCACGGGCACCGTCCAGCGCTCGGCCGAGCTGCACCGCATCTTCGGCGTAGCGCCCGACGCGCTCGCGCCCACCGCCGAGGCCTTCTTCGCCCTCGTCCATCCCGACGATCGGGCGCGCGTGCGCCGCGCGCGCGTGGTGGCCCCTCGGAGCAGCGACCAGCACGTGATCGACTTCCGGATCGTGCGCCCCGACGGGGCGGTGCGACTCATCCACGAGGAGGCCGAGCTCGAGCGGGACCGCGACGGCACACCGGTGCGCATGTATGGCACTTCCCAGGATGTCACCGATCGCGCCGCCGCGGAGGCCGAGCGAGCCCGCCTGGCCACCGCCGTCGGGCAGACCTCGGACGCTGTGGTCGTCACCGACTTGGGCGGCGCCATCGAGTACGTGAACCCGGCCTTCGAGCAGATGTCCGGCCACCGGCGCGACGCGGTGCTCGGCCAGCCCCCGCGGATCCTCAAGAGCGGGCGTCAGTCGGCGGCCTTCTATCGGGCGGTGTGGAGCCGGCTGACGCACGGGCGCATCTGGAGCGGGCGGTTCATCAACCGTCGCGCGGACGGCGCGGAGTACCAGGTCGAGGCGACCATCTCGCCGATCCGCGAGCGCGACGGCCAGATCACCGGCTACATCGCGGTCGAGCGCGACGTCACCGCGCTGCAGGCGGCGCGATCGGGCCTGGCCAGCGAATTCCGGGAGCGCGCCCAGGTGGCCGCCGCACTGGCCCGCCTCCAGCCGCAGCCGGGCGCGGTGGAGACGGCCGCGGACATCTGCGCCGAGCTGTCGGGCGTGCCGGGAGTCGACGTGGCCGCCATCATCAGCTTCCAGGATCCCGTGCACGCAGTCGCCCTGGGGGTCGTCGCGCCCGACGGCTTCCCGCTGGGGCCGGGCCAGCCGCTGCCGGCCAGTCGCGCCACCTACCTGTACGAGCGCGCGACCCAGGGTCCCTGGGCCGAGGCGTTCCGGGCGCGCAGCATCGACGCCGAGTATGGCCGGGCCATGGCCGACCTAGGCGTGCGGGCCAACGCCTACGCGCCGATCCGCAACGGGGAGGGACTCCTGGGCCTGGTGGCCGCCGGCACGCGCGACGAGACGTACGCGCGCCATCTCGTCGAGCACTTGCCGGCGGTGGGCGAGTTCGCGGCCACCGCCAGCGCGCTCCTGGCGCGCGACCTCGAGGGCGACCGCCGCCGTTCGCGGCTCCGGGCGCAGATCGCGCGGATCATCGCCGAGCAGGCATTCCACCCGGTGTTCCAGCCCATCGTCGAGCTCGCGGAGGGCAGGGTGGTGGGCTACGAGGCCCTCACGAGATTCGCCGACGGCGCGCGCCCGGATCATCGGTTCGCCGACGCGTGGATGGTGGAGCTCGGGCCGGAGCTCGAGCTCGCCGCCCTCGAGGCGGCGGTTCGCGCGGCGCGCGCGCTGCCGGCCGGGCGCTGGCTCGACGTCAACCTCTCGCCGCGGCTGCTCGTCGACCCCGTCCGGGCGCAGGACGTGCTCGGCGCGGCGGATCGGCCGCTCATCGTCGAGATCACCGAGCACGACACGGTGGCCGACTACCGTGCGCTCCGGGCCGCGCTCCTGAGCCTGGGGGCATCGGTCCGCACGGCGGTCGATGACGCCGGCGCGGGCGTGGCGAACTTCGGGCACATCGTGGAGCTGCGCCCGGACTTCGTGAAGCTGGACATCGGCCTGATCCGGGGGGTCAGCGCCGACCTCGGCCGTCAGGCCATGGTGGTGGGGATGCGGCATTTCGCCCGAACGGCCGGGTGCCGGCTCATCGGCGAGGGCATCGAGACCGAGGCCGAGGCGAGCACCCTGGCCACCCTCGGGGTCGAGCTCGGCCAGGGCTACTACTTCGGGCGCCCGGCACCGATCGAGTCCCTTGCGGAGCCGGGGTAGGCCAGAGCGCGGGTCACACCGCGGAGAGCGCGTCGACCCGCGGGTCGACCTCGCGCAGCGCGGCGCCCAGGAACAGATCGGCCGCCGCCACGTTGGTGGCGATGGGCACGTTGTGCACGTTGCAGACCCGCAGCACCGCCTGGATGTCCGGGTCGTGGGGGTGGGCGCTCAGGGGATCGACGAAGAAGAGCACCGCGGCGATGCGCCCCTCGGCGACCAGCGCGGCAATCTGGGTGTCGCCGCCCTGCGGGCCCGAGAGCACGGTGTCGACAGCAAGGCCCACCTTCTCGCGCAGCAGTCGGCCGGTGGTCGCGGTGGCCACCAGGTCGAACTCGGAGAGGGCGGCGCGGTTGAAGGTGGCGAAGGCCACGAGATCGGCCTTCTTGCCGTCGTGGGCGATCAGGGCGAGGGTGGTCATGTCGGGGAACCTCCTGGTCGGCCGCCAATTGCGGGGTCGGACCGCGGTCCACCCTACCCGGCCCGCGTGAACGCGGTGTTGCCAGCGCGTGAAGGTCCGCACACCGACGAGGGGCGCGGGCGGCCGAAAGGCGCCCGCGCTCGGGATTGACCTTCAGTCTCGGCCCAGCGGCGGCCGCCTGCGTCACTCCTGCCGGTGCCGGAGTGTCGTCGCGACACCGGCTGCTGCTCCGGATCCTGCCCCTGGCCCTTCGTGGAGACCCGGGCGTAGATCGCCACCCGTCCGATCTCCGCCGTCATCGCCGCCCTCTGCCATCCTCATGAGGTGGCGGCGGCAAGGGCGCCGCGCCAGGCACGACGGCGCGCCGGTCAGGCAACGGCGACCAGCACGTCGGTGCCCGGCATGATGTCGACCCGCGAGACCCCGAGCGCCGCCGCGATGTCGTCCTCGGTCTCGTACTTCCCATTCGGGTCCAGCACCAGCAGGTTGCCGCCGATCACGATGCCGAATGGGTTGATCCCGCGCCGGCGGGCAGCCTGCATCTCGCTCCGGGCACGCTGCTCGGTACCCACGACAAGACTGAACCGCTGCATCCTCAGTGTCCTCCGTGACCCGCGCGTCCGCGGGCAGCGTGGCGGCTCCCGCCGGAGACCGGCTCGGCTGCTCGGGAGCCGGCCCCAGAGGATCGGCGCGGCGCGGGCGAAGTCAAGGTCTGACGGGCTGGAGATTGGCCCGCGGGCTTGCGTGCGTCAGCCAGGGACAGCCACACTGATCGTCGATGCCCGCACCGTTCGCCCTGCGCCTCGTCGCCCTGGCGATCCCCGGGCCGGGGATATCCGCCGACCGCCTCGTGTCACCCGCAGAGCTGCCGCCTGCCGCGCTCGAAGTGCTGGCGCGCTTCGAGACGCTCGGGCCGGCGGGGCGGCGGCGCCTGGCCCGCGCCATGCGGCACCGCCGGGCGGCCTTCGATCCGATCTACCAGCGGGTGGCCTGGCACGAGTTGCGCCAGGGCCCCGAGTTCCGGGCCTGGCGCACGTGCTCGCTGGTGCTCGAGCGCATGATCGGGATCGACGCCTGCGACGACGTGGCGCGCACCTCGCCCGTTGACCAGGAGGCGCTCGATGCGGCGGAGGATGCCTGCCTGGCGGCGATCGTGGCCCCGCGCCTGCCCGCCGAGGCCAGCGTGCTGGCCGGGCCGTGGATCGTCGGGTCGCGTCGTCGCAGGCGGTGAGCGGCCGCCCCCGCCATCGTCAGCGCCGCACCGGCGCGGGCAGGTCGGTGCGGAAGCGGATCTCGACCCCGTAGTACGCGAACCCGTTGACCCAGCCGCCCTCCTTGACCTGCCAGTCCACCCGGTTGCCGTTGGGCCCATCGTTCCTGAAGCGCAGGCTCCGCTCCGGGTCCTTGGGAAGCGGCAAGGCGCTGCGATCGGCGAACACGATGGCCGGGTGTCCCTCGGTCGAGAGCATGCCCACCGCCCAACGCACCTTCCCGCGCAGCGCGGGCGCCTTGTCGTTGCGGATGATCTCGATCCACGCGCCGGCCGCGCAGCGGCGGCGCAGCGCCTCCACGGAGAGCACGGGCGTGCGGTGGAGCGGATCGACGAGGGTCAGGACCAGGGACGGGTAGGGCGGGACGCCCAAGGTGAGCGTCTCGGCGCTGCCATCAGGCGTCGTCCCGAGCCGGAGCTGTGGGTCGGGGGGCAGGGTGAGGCGGGTGCCGTCGGTGAAGCTCACGGTCCGGCCCTGGACCTCGCGCACGGTCCGCTTCGTCGGGGCGGGGGTCAGCCAGGGCTGCGTCGGGTCCGGCTGCGCGGGCCAGGCCACCACCACGCCGGGCAGCAGTCGCGTCAGCGCCGAGTCCGTGTTGGTCATGCCCCGTCCCTCCGTGCGGCAGCCATCTGCTCACCTACCCACACGATCACCCGGTCCACCTGCTTCGATGCCGCGCCTGCTCGCAGCAACAGAACGTCGGAGAGTTCCGCCCCGTGTCAAGGATCGGGATCACGTCTCCGGCAGGTGATCAGAGCATCACCAGGGCGTTGTGGAGGTCCACCGCGCCCTCGGTGAGCACCAGCACCACCGGGATCGTCCAGAGCAGCAGGCGCACCCAGGCCGCGCCGCCCGGCACCCCCAGGCGGACCAGCAGCGGCGTCGGACGGCGGCGTGCGACACGCTGGACCATCGCGTCTCGGGTGAGCAGCCAGCACACGGCGACGAACAGCGCGAGTTCGACGAGATGCGCCGCGGGCAGGAGCCAGAGCGACACGCCGGCCAGGGCGCTCCCCAGCGGGTTGAGCTCGCGCGCGTGGCGCACGAAGAGGCCCGGGTCGCCCGGGACCGGCGTCCAGGCCAGGGCGGCCATGGTCTCGAAGCTGTCCACCATGGTGAGCATCGCCCCCAGGCCGAAGGCGGCCCAGAAGCGGGCCGACAGACCCCGCAGGCCGCCCAGTCCGGGGGTGGCCCGCTGAACTCGCAGGACGCGGGTGCGTCCGTACGCCAACTCCGCCATGTCGCTGCTCCCGTGCTCTCGTCCGGCGCGCCGACGGGCCGTCCCGCTCCCGCGCCATCCGGACACCGGGAGCCTCGTCGAAGGTGGATCGAAGTCAAGAAATTGCGCTGCGCCAACCATGCGCCAATGCTTGACTTGGGGCCGGTGCCGATCACCCTCCCGATGCGCCCGGCTGACCATGAGGGGGACCGGCCGGGCGCCATGAGCAGGAGGCCGCCATGGCGCGGATGCGGCAGGTCGAGCGCGGCGCGGCCCTCGTCGCGCTCCTCGTCATCGCGCTGGGGACACCCGCCGGCGTGCGCGCGGCGGGCCCGAGCGACATGGGCGCCACCAACAGCGCCGCCGCCTGCCCGACCTACGGATCCCACCGCCTGGCCCCGGTGCGCCAGGGCACGACCGACGCCGGGATCCCGGCGCGCGTCGCCACGGCCACCACGACCCTCTGCGTGGCGGCGATCGCCGTGGTGAACGGTCCTGCTGATGCGTCATCGGGGTCCGCCCCTGATCCGGGCGTTCGTGTGGTCTCGCAGGCGGCCCCCGCTCTGCGGGTGGTGACCGGCTTCGGCCACACCCCCACGGTCCGCGCGCTCCTCGGGTCGGGACCGGCGGACGCCTCCGCCTGGTACGTGATCGTCACCGACCTCTGAGCCGGGCCGTCGAGCGCGCTCGCCCTGCATGATCGGGGTGCCCCGACGTACCGGCGCTCCGTCGCAGCGAGGCGTTGGGCCAGGCGGTCCCTCCTTCGCTGCGCCGCCGGATGGTCCAGCGGCAGAGCTTGACTTTCGAGGATGCCTGTCCACCTTCTGTCGCATGGACCGGTGCACCCCGGCACGGAAGATGGGGGCTGTCACGATGAACTGGACCCCGGATGCAGTGCTCGAAGCAGCAAGCCGCTTCGAGCGTGATTGCACCGAACGCGAGTACCTCGGCGCGCTCGAGGAGGAGCGCACCTACGATGTCGATCCGCATGCCGCACTCGATGGCACCGAGGACGCCGCATTCGTCGCCGCCGAGAATCTGTCCGCCATGACGCTCGACGAGCTCGACGACGATGCGGTCGATAGAGCCGTCTGGATCTACCTGCAGGCCACCCGGCGCGCGATCGAGGAGGCCGCCGAGCGCGCGAACCACTGATCCCGCACACCGCGGGAACCAGAGGTCAGCCCCTCCATGCCTGGCGTCCCCGGGGCGCCGGTCGGGGAA
>JAJYDP010000245.1 GCA_021777365.1 Chloroflexota bacterium
GATCATGTCGGCCGACAGCGCCTCGATCTCCTCGGGGGTCGGCTCCTCGGCCTCTTCCTCGAGCTTCGCGGGCGGCTCCTGCCACGGGACCCGCTCGCTGTCCTCCACCGGGACATCGACACCGAGCTCCGCGGCGGCGAGCTCGGGCCCGACCTCGATCTCGTCGTCCGTGTCCTTCGGCTCGACCTCGTCGTCCAGGCCGCGGCGTCGCCGGTCGCGCTCGAGTACGGATGCCACGAGCACCTTGTCGGATGGGTCCATCGTCATGCGGGTCCTCCCACTGGGGTCTTGCTGGTGAGAGTCGGATTGCTGCGGGTCAACACGGTCGAGGCGGCAGCCCGGTGGTCCAGGTCGGCGCGCTCGCGCTCAAGGGATCGAATCCGTTCGGCGAGCGCATCGCCTGCGCCACCTCCATCCCGCCGGCCCTGCGGCTCGGCGAGGTCCGCGCGCAGGAAGTCGAGCTCCTCGCCGACGCGCCGCAGCTGGAGCCGGATCAGGCACTGATCCACCGCGCGCGCCATGCGATCGTCGGGCAGGGCGGGACGGGCGCGCATGGCCAGGCCGCGGGCGATCGCGGCGAGCTCCGGGTCCAGGCTGCGCAGGAAGGGATCGAGGGCCGTCCCCGGCGCCGTCGGATCGGCGGCACGCGCAGCCTCGTCGGCCGCCAGGAGCGCACGCCAGAGTTCCCGCGCGGGCGTCGTAAGGAGCGCCTCGGGCACCAGCGCGGCGGGTGCGAGAGGGCGCCCAATCGTGCCCGGCGCCAGCGTGCCGGGCGACAGCGCCCCAGGCGACAGCGCCCCGGGCGACAGCGCCCCGGAGAGTGCGGCCCGCTGTTCCGGGTGCCGGAGCAGCAGGCCCAGCAGCTCCTGCTCGATCGGGTCGAGCGTCTGCGCGGCTTCCACCGGGTCGATGCCATCGCGGGAAGCGAGCACGGCGTCGGCGGTGAACCGCCCGGTCCCGTGCCCCGTCGCACCGGGATCCTCGCCACCCGGCCGGGTCGATTCCGGGCGCTGCAGGACCTCCTGGATGGTGCGCTCCTCCACACCGGCGCGTCGTGCGAGCGCCTGGACGTACGCGTCGCGCTCGACCGGGTCGCCGATCCGCCGGAGCGTGGGCGCCACGGCCTCCACCAGCCGCTTGCGCCCCTGCACCGTCCGCGGGTCGTGGCGCGCGGCAAAGTACTCGACCAGGTAGTCCATGATCGGCTGCGGCTCGGCGGTCGCCGCCTCCCAGGCCGCGCGGTCCTCGCGGATGACCTCGTCGGGGTCCTTCCCTTCCGGGAGCCGCACCACGCCGACCTCGGTGAGTCCGACCCGCGCGCCGCTGCGCTGGATCTCCGAGATCAGTGCCGTCAGCTCCGTCGCCCCGAACGTGCCGGCGCTCTGGCCCGCCGGGTCGACGTCGTAGGCGAGCGCGATCGACGGGGCGTAGCGGGTGACGAGTTCGACCTGGGCGGCGGTGAGCGCGGTGCCCAGCCCGGCGACCACGTTCTGGAAGCCGGCCTGGTGGGCCATCAGGGCGTCGGTGTAGCCCTCGACGATCACGGCACGGCCCGACTTGCGCATGGCGCCGCGAGCCCGGTCGACCAGGTAGAGCGAACGGCTCTTGTCGAAGAGGGGCGTGGCCGGTGAGTTGAGGTACTTGGGGCCACGATCCCGTTCGGGTGCTCCCTCGGCCGGTCCCCCGGCGCGCTCGAGGATCCGGCCGCCCAGCCCGGTCGCGTACCCCGAGGCGTCGCGGATCGGGAAGATGATCCGGCCCCGGAACCGGTCGTACACACCGCCCCGCCGGCCCCGGACCGCCAGGCCCACCGTCTCCAGCTCGTCGTCGGTCGCTCCCCGTTTCGTCCGGAGCGCCTTCGACAGCGTCTCCCACGCCTCGGGCGCCCACCCGAGCTGGTAGGCGGCGATCGTCTCGTCGGTGAAGCCGCGGGCGTGCAGGTAGTCGAGCGCCGGCTGGCCGTGACGCGTGTCGGTGAGCACCCGGTGGTAGAAGGCGATGGCGGCCTCGAGCACATCCCGCAGCCGCTTCCGGCGGGCGTCCTCGCGGCTGGTCCGCTCGTCGAGCTCGACCCCGGCGCGGGCCGCCAGTCGCTTGAGCGCCTCGGGGAAGTCGATCCCCTCGCGCTGCATCACGAAGCTGAAGATGTCGCCGCCGAGTCCGCAGCCGAAGCAGTGCCAGCTCTCGCGCGCGGGGGTCACGACGAACGAGGGCGTCTTCTCGCCGTGGAACGGGCACAGGCCCTTCCAGGTGGTGCCCGCCTTCCGGAGGGCGACGCTCTCGCCGACGATCTCGACGATGTCGATCTTCGACTTGACGGTGGCGACGACGCCTGCGGACAAAGAGCCTCTCGAGGACCCGGCGAACGACGGTCGCCCGGGGCGGCGGGCCGACGCGGAGCCAGGCCGATGGTGCAGCCGGTGGCCGACGATCTGGGATTGCTGCGATGGCCGGCGTTCCCGCCGCGCGACCACCCGGACACAGCCAGGGCCGTGTCAAGTCTTGACACGGCTTCGAGGACGGGATCATGCGCCCGAATGGAGCCCTTGTCAAGGGGTTTCGGGGCTTGTCAAGGGGCCGGACCGGCGTTTCGGGTCCCGATCGACCGCATGTCAATACCCCCCCAGGGTATTGACACGCGGCTGCCGGCCGCGGGCGGCCCTGCGAAGTCGCATCGTTCGTGTGGGGGATTGAGAAGCCACGGTTTCTCGGCTCCGACAGGCGGTGGCCATCGCGAATTGGGTGGCGCAGGCTTTCACCCCCTGACCGGCGCCAGCGAGCCACGTCCCGGCGCCGCATCCCCCATCCGCCGACCAGGAGACCTCCGATGGCCAGCGCGAAACAGGTCACGATGCCGGCCAGGGCCATGATCGCAGCAGCTCGAGCATGAGCTCTTTCCGCTCGCCCTTCCACCGGGCAAGGGCGGAGAAGATCCCTTCGAGCTTCTCGAAGGCGAGGAGGTCGGGATCGTCCGCGATCGGTGCCATGGCCGCCGCCGCGGCGTCAGAGATGCGCTCCACGACTGACGCCGCAGCGTCGTAGCATCGGCGGATGCCGGTCTTCGTCGGGACGTCCGGGTGGCAGTACCAGCACTGGCGGGGCCGCTACTACCCACGCCAGCTCGCGCCGGCGCGCTGGCTCGAGCACTACGCCACCGACTTCGCGACCGTCGAGATCAACGCGAGCTTCTACCGCCTGCCGCCGCGTGCCACGTTTGAGAGTTGGGCTGCGCGCACGCCGCCGGACTTCGTCTTCGCGGTGAAGCTGAGCCGGTACCTGACCCACATCCGCCGGCTGAAGGAACCGCGCGAGCCGATCGAGCGCTTCATGGAGGCGGCGACCGGGCTCGGCACGCACCTCGGCCCGGTGCTGGTCCAGCTGCCGCCGTCCTTCGAGCTCGACACCGCGGCGCTCGACGCGACGCTCGAAGCGTTTCCATCGGGGACGCGCGTGGCCGTCGAGCCCCGCCACGCGTCGTGGTTCGTCGACGAGGTGCGCGCCGTCCTCGAGCGTCACGGCGCGGCGCTCTGCCTGGCAGACCGGCGCGGCCCGGTCACGCCGCTATGGCGGACCGCGGATTGGACGTACCTGCGGTTCCACGAGGGCCTCGGCCGGCCCCGGCCGTGCTACCGGCGCGAGGAGATCACGGCCTGGGCCCGACGGCTCGCCGGAGACTGGCCGCTCGAGGCCGACCGATTCGCCTACTTCAACAACGACCCCGCGGGCTGCGCCGTGCGCGACGCGGCGATCGCCGGGCTCGTCTTCGCGGAGGTCGGGCTGGCGTCCTCCCGCACGCCGCCGCCCGAGGCTGCGCCTGTCGGCTGACCGGCGATCGTGTCCGAGAGCGAGAGGACCTCTCGCCTGTCAACAACCTATTCGTGAATCACGTCTGGCCGAGGACGACCCGGACCCGGTGCGTGGCGCCGTCGTCGACGAGTGAGATCGCGCCGCCGCCGGTCAGCACCTGTCCGTCGAGCTCCGAAGATGCCACCCCGCGACTGACCCCCTGCGGGTTCTCCACGACGATTCGATATCTGGCGGAGTGATAGCGGAAGTCGATCCGGTAGCCCGGCCAGGCCCGGGGAATGCAGGGATCGAGCAGAAGCGTCGTTCCACGCAAACGGAACCCCAGGATCCACTCGAGGCCGGCCTGGTACATCCAGCCCGCAGACCCGGTGTACCAGGTCCAACCGCCGCGGCCGACGTGCGGCGGTTCGGTGTAGACGTCGGCCGGCATGACGTAGGGCTCCACCTTGTAGCGATGGACTCCGGCTCGGGTGCTGGCATGGTTGATGGGGTTCAGAATGGAGAACAGCTCGCCCGCCTTGTCGCCGTCGCCCAGCGCCGCGAAGGCGAGGACCGACCAGATGGCCCCGTGGGTGTACTGGCCGCCGTTCTCCCGGATGCCCGGCAGATAGCCCTTGACGTAGCCCGGATCGACGTCGGACTGGTCGAACGGCGGTGTGAACAGCAGGACGAGACCGTCACCGCGTCGGACGAGGTACTCCTCCACGGCGGCCATCGCCCGCTCCGCGTGGGGAGGATTGGCGGCTCCCGACAGGACGCTCCACGATTGGGCGATCGAGTCGATCCGGCACTCGGCGTTCATGGCGGAGCCGAGCGGCGTGCCATCGTCGAAGAAGGCTCGGCGGTACCAGTCGCCGTCCCAGCCATGGCGCTCGAGCGCCCGCCGGAGCGCCTTCATGTGGGCACGCCAGCGCTCTGCGCGAGGACGCTCACCGCGGGCCTCCGCGATTGGCGCAAAGGCGGCCATGACCGTGTGGAGAAACCAGCCGAGCCAGACGCTCTCGCCCCGGCCTTCGTGACCCACCCGGTTCATGCCGTCGTTCCAGTCACCCGACCCGATGAGCGGCAGCCCGTGTGCGCCGACCGCGAGGCTCCGGTCGATGGCGGTCGCACAGTGGTCGAACAGCGAAGCCGACCCAGCTGAGCGTTCCGGCTGGAAGTAGGCGTCTGTCTGGTCCGGCTGCAGCGCCGGTCCGTCGAGGTAGGGGACGGTCTCGTCGAGGATCGCCGAGTCGCCGGTGACCGCGAGGTAACGACCGACCGCGTACGGCAGCCAGAGGCGATCATCCGAGATCCGGGTTCGGACGCCCCGGCCCGACGGCGGATGCCACCAGTGCAGGACGTCCCCCTCGGCGAACTGATGTGCCGCGGCCCTCAGGAGATGTTCCCTGGCGAGCTCGCGCCTCGGGGTCACCAGGGCGATGACGTCCTGGAGCTGGTCGCGGAACCCGTAGGCGCCGCCTGCCTGGTAGAACGCCGTCCTCGCCCACAGCCGGCACGCAAGCGTCTGATAGACGAGCCAGCGGTTGAGCATGATGTCCATGGAGCGGTCGGGTGTCAGGACCTGGACGGTGCCCTGGGTATCGTCCCAGTAGCTCGCCACGCCGCGCAGCTTCGCCGTGTGGTCGGCCGTTCGGGCGCGTCGGATCAGGTCGGTCGCCGCCGTGGCCCCGTCCGCCTCGCCCAGCAGCACGAGCACCTGGGTGCGCGCTCCGTTGGCGAGCTCGAAGCTGGTCTGCAGGGCGGCGCACGGATCCATCCCGGCCCCGGCGGTTCCCTGCAGCCGATGTCCGCGGTCCAGGCCGGCGGGCCGGTCCGGACCACCATTGCGACCGAGGAATTCGGTGCGGTCGGCCGTCCATTCCGTCTGCCGCCCGCCGAGGTCGAGGAAGGCAACCCGGCCGCCGAAGTCGGCATTCCACGGGTTGCGCACGAGGAGCGCCTGGGTCTCTGGCTCCAACGCCGTGATGATCCCGGGGGCGCTGGCCCCGCGCGACGTCCCCAGGGCCCATTCGGCGTAGGCGGTCACGGAGAGGCGCCTGGAGCGCCCGGAGCGGTTCTCGACGGTCAGCACCGAGACTTTCAGCGGGTCGCCGAGCGGGACGAACTGGACCAGGTCGAGCTCGATCCCGTCGTGCAGGTGCTCGAAGCGACTGTACCCGGCACCGTGATGGGCGACGTAGGTCGATTCTTCGCAGCGGATCGGCTGGGCCGTCGGACCCCATAGCTCGCCGCTGTCGTCATCACGGACGTAAATCGCCTCGCTGACCGGGTCGCTGACGGGGTCGTTGGACCATGGAGTGAGCTGGTTCTCGTGACTGTTCCCGGACCAGGTGTAGCCCGACCCGGACTCGGAGACCTGGAACCCGAACGACGCATTGGCGATCACGTTCAACCACGGCGCCGGGGTGGATTGTCCCGGGCCGATGATGACGACGTACTCGCGCCCGCCATCGGCAAAGCCGCCGAGCCCGTTGAAGAACTCCAGCTCCGTACGCGGCGCGGGCGCCTCGCTCGAGGTCTGCCTCGGGGCGGGCGGCGCTGCGGGCGGAGCGAGCCTCTCGGGACGCTCCAGGCGAATGACCTGGTCGGCGAGACTGCCCCGGCGGCTCAGCAGGACGGCCCGGGCGGCTGCCTGGAGGAGCGTGCGGTCTTCCGTGGAGAGCTGATCCCCACGCAGGATGTACACCCCGCCGTGGCTCGGATGGCCCTCCTGGACGAGGGTGGACTGGCTCATTCGCACGAGCGTCTCGAGCGAATCCTGGAGGTCCTGGGCGTAGGTGGCCCCATGCTCGTTGAGGATCACGAGGTCGACGTCGAGGAGCTTCAGCCGCCAGTACTCGTGCGCGCGGAGCAGCTGCCGAACGATGTCGAGGTCCTCGGCTTCATCGATCCGCACCATGACGATGGGCACGTCGCCCGAGATGCCGTGGGCCCACAGGCCGGGTGCTCCCCGCTCGTTGTGGACCAGCAGGCCCGGCGAGGGCCGCAACGACGGGTCCGAGTAGAGGATCCGGTTCCCCAGGCGCTGGAAGAGCGCGGCCTCGTCGGCCTCGATCCCCAGGTGATGGAGCTGGACCTGGGCCTGCGTCCAGGCCAGGGTCGTCGCGCGTTCGAAGGTGGCCGCCTCACGATACTTGTCGGCCAGGTCCCGGACGTGCTCGCGTGAATCTGCCACGACCGTGGAGAAGATCGCGTGGGCGGTCGCGCCCGGGGCGAGCCTGACGCGGCAGCGGAGACTGAAGATCGGATCCAGGACCGCTCCGGCGGTGTTCGAAAGTGGACGCCCATCCATGATCGAGACCGGCGAGCGTGCCGACCGGCCCCGACCGAGGAAGCGGGCGCGATCCGTCTCGTACTGGATGACCCCGCCGCTCTCCTCCTCGACCGCCGCCACATGGGCGGCCCAGATCGGATGCTCGTCCCCGGATCGTGGACGGCG
>JAJYDP010000246.1 GCA_021777365.1 Chloroflexota bacterium
CTCACCGACGAGGCCAAGAAGCTCCTGCTGGCGGCCTACGCCGAGGCGATGCGGGCGGGCTTCGACGACAGCGGAGCCCCGGACGCGGGCTGGGACGACGAGCAGGTGGCGGCCGCGGCGGCCAAGCACGGCTCGCTGATCGCGGACGCGGTGGCGGCGCTCGGGGCGGCGCTGCTGACCGGGGCCGTCTCGGCGGCGATGGCCGACGCCCGCATGGGGACCTACGCCGCCAGCCTGAACCCGGTGTACGAGCAGGGCTTCGCCTCCGGCGTGCGGACGCGGGGCGAGGTCAACCGGGTGACGTGGCGGACGCAGGAGGACGGCGTCGTCTGCGACCTCTGCGACGAGCGCGACGGCAAGATGTGGTGGGGTGGCGACGAGCACCCCTACCCCGGCGACGGCGGGTTCGGCGGGCCGGTGTGCGAGGGCGGCTGGAACTGCTTTGCGCCGGGGACCGAGGTATCAGGCCGCTTCGTCAGCGCGATGCGGTCGCGCTATCGCGGGGAGGTCGTCGAACTGCGAACGGCGACGGGGCACCGGCTGGCCGTCACCCCGAACCACCCCGTAGCCACGCCACGCGGCTTCGTCGCGGCGTACCGCCTCCGCGAGGGCGATGAGGTACTGGCACAGGCCGTCCACGTCGACGTGGGTCCGGGCGATGACTCGCACGACGGTCCAGTTCCCGTCGAGCAGGTCCTCGAACTTCTGGAGCACGGAACGGCCACGTGGCGCGGGGCGTTTCACCCCGCCCGTGAAGATCTCCACGGCGACGCGCTCGGCGTCGAGGGCGACATCTACGTTGTAGGGACCGACCGCCATCTGCTCGACGACGGAGAGGCCGTAGCGCTGCAGGGCCTCCGCCACTTCCGCCTCGTATCGCCCGACCCCGCTGCGGACACGCTGGCGGCCCTCGCTGCGATGCCGGGCCTCCGCCGCCTCGACGACCGTCCCTCGTCGCGCCTTCCACGCGGCCCGCAGCAGGCGATCAGGGGACTCTCCGCCAGCCCAGCGGGCAACCATCCCCGCGCTGCGGCCACGGATCATGACACCAGCGCGTCGGAGCACGGCGTTGATGGCCGTGCGGTTCACGCCGTAGGACTCTGCGAGCACCTTCCCCGACTCGCCCGAGAGGTACCGACGGACGAGTTCCTCGGCTGGGAGTCGGTCGCTAGCCCTGTAGCGGTGCTTCCAAGCGCCGTACAGGCGGTCGGACCGGCTGCGGAGTGGGACGTTCGCCTCGCGCAGCCAGCGGGTCACGACGTAGACGTAGATGCCGCGTTCGTTCGCGAGCTTCTGTGCCGTCTCCCCGGCCTCGTAGCGGCGGATCAGGTCGTCGAGGTCCGCCGGGGCTGGATGGACGGGCATGTCTACGATCTCGGCTCCGAGGGGGGCTGGCTCGTCGCTGGAGGCATTATAGCAAGTAACTGCCGGTGCGAACTGGAGTACGAGCTGATACCCCTGCCGGACAGCACCGCGGCGGCGCTGCCAGACCTCACGACGCTCTCGGTGGCCGTTTGACGCGCGACCGCATCTGGCCGGGCGCGGAGGGCGGGCGGTACGTGAACGCGAACCTCGTCCCGGCCTGCGGGCCGTGCAACAAGATGCGCGGCGACCTGCCGTTCGCCAACGTGATGCAGGCGGTCAGCGCGGCGTTCGCGGGCGTCACGAAGGCGGCCGAGCACCTCGTCGGCCAGCGCGTCACGGCCGCCGAGTTCGTCAGCCCCGACAGCGACCGCGAGCCGCGCGAGCTGACCGGCGTGCTGGCGTCGCGCTACGTCCCCGGCCTCGACTACGACCGCCTGACGGTGGATGGGATCGCGGTGCAGCCGGAGACGGTACGGCCTGCCGAGTGAGGATCGTCGTCCCTCATGCGGCCAACCCCCGGGCCGCCTCGCCGGGGCTGCGGCCGGAACGCGTGATGTAGGAATGCGGTAGTGTCTATACATGCGACCGACTCTCGCGCAGCGATTCTGGATAAAGGTCGACCGGCGAGGACCAGACGAGTGCTGGCTGTGGCTGGCCTCCGTCAACTCAAACGGATACGGTCAGATCAGCGTGGAGCGAAAGCCGCGCAATGCTCACGCCGTAGCCTGGCTGCTAGTTCACGGCGAGCGATCATCCGTGACTCGGACGGTCGACCACCTCTGCCGCAATCGGCTCTGCGTAAACCCGAGACATCTAGAACTGGTTCCGCACGGAGTCAACATCCGACGGGCTCCGCCCGGCAGCAAGACCCACTGCAAGCGCGGCCATGAGTTCACACCGGAGAACACCTATGCCCGACCCGTCGAGCGGAGCGGCGAGAGGGCCGGGAAGCCGCGCGGGTATCGAGTCTGTCGAGCATGTCGACGTGAGAACATGCAACGTGCCCGTTCTCGTGTGCTACGCGGAGTTGCGACAGGAGACTCGCGAGGCGCTGGAAACTGACGGCTATCGACCGCGCTACGTCGACGTTTCCGCGAGCCAGTTTGCGTACCACGAGGCTCTGTCGGCCGAATGGCGTCAGGGCAGAGGTTTCATCAACGTCGAGCACGACATCGTCCCGTGGCCGGGGGCACTCCGCGAGCTGTGGGACTGCAGTGAGCCGTGGTGCGTCTTTACGTATCGCGTCAACGCGGAGTACGACGGGTACCTCGGCTGCGTGCGGTTCTCCGACGCGCTGGTGCGGAACGAGCCGGACGCGATGGACGCGGCCGGGCGACTGACGTACGGGCCGCCGCCGCGGTACTGGGGCTGGGTAGACAACCGGCTCGGGCAAGTGCTCACCGACCGGGGCTACCGCAAGCACCGCCACTGGCCGGCCGTCACGCACCTGCGGACGTACCCGCAGGCGGTGGCGTGGAACTGCCGGTGCGGGGCGGCGATCCCCGAGGAGATCGTGGCGTCGGGTCCGCCGCCGCACCTGTGCCCGGCGTGCGAGGCGACGTAGGAGCAGAGGGAAGGCGAGGCGTCCCCCATGATCGCCTACCGCGTCTGGATGGTGGCCGGACTCCCCGACGGGTCGCCGCCGTACGCGCTCCGCAGCCCGTGGCGAGGCACGCTCTGGCACGGGCCGTCGCTGCGGGCAGACGAGCGGCCGGAGCCGACGAACCAGCACGGCGTCCACGCGCTGACGCGATACGCCGCGGCCGTGCCCCTCGGCTTCGGCCGAACGCCGTTCGGCCCGATCCTCGTGCGCGGACAGGTGTATCTGTCCGGCACGGTGGTCGAGCACGAGGACGGGACGCTGCGCGCGGAGGAGGCCGAGGTGCTGCGGCTGGGGCTGGTGCGCTACCACGGGACGCTGGTGGCATACGACCAGCATCCGATCCCGCTGAGCATCCTCCGGCTGGGGCCGCGCCAGCCGACCATGCAGGGGCACGAGCTGGCCGTGACGCCGCGCGAGCTGCTGCGGACCCTGCTGCAGACGTATCACGCGGCGTTCCTGTCCGAGTGGCCGTGGGGAGTGAACGAATGAGCACCGAGTCCCCCGTGCGACGGGTCGTCACCGTCCCCAAGCGCGTCGTCGTGAAGGAGCCTCCGAAGGTGCCGGTACCGAGCAAGGAGGAAGTCACTGAGAGGTTGGGAAGGTGATGGGCGACGCGTGCAGCCGCTGCGGGGGTAGGGGTGAGGTCCCGAAGGTGAAGGGCGCCTACGACGCGTGGGTGCGCTGCCCCACCTGCAAGGGCTCGGGCGGGAGGAAGCCTGCCCCCAAGTCGTGACGCAGGCGGTCGTCATCGGGGCCACGCGCGGCGACTCGCCGTGGCTGGCGGACCTGCTGACGAGCCTCGACGGTACGTGCTGGCCGGTGGTCGTCCACACCACGCGGGCGTTCGAGCTGGATACCATCGGCTGGGCCGCCCGGCACTTCGAGGAGTTCGTGTTCCTGCCGGAGTCGACGGTGGTGCTCGACCAGTCGTTCCTCGACGGCTGCTTCGCGCAGCACCACGGCCTGAGCGTCGACCTCGGGCGGGCGCAGGGCGGACGGTTCCGCATGTACCTCGGCAAGTACCTCGCCGCCTCGGTGCTCGCGCAGGGCGTCCCGGCGGTGGCGGACAAGGACGCGGCGGTCAACTACGAGGGCTCGTGGTGCGAGCAGTACGCGCGCCGCGAGGTGGCCGCCGGGCGGTACGTCGCGATGGGCGACCCGCTGGAGCACTCGTCGCGCTTCGAGGAGCGCCACGGGCGTCGGAACATGGTGGTCGAGAACGCGCTGCTGATGCGGTTCAAGGGCGCGTGGGATTGGCAGTCGCTGCAGCACGCCAAGGCTCGCATCGCGAGCGGCGGCATCTGAGAGAGAGGAGATCCGGATCGTGCGCATCCTCGTCACCGGGGCTCGGGGGTTCATCGGCTCGTGGGTCGCCGACGCCCTGCTGGCGCGCCACGTCGGCGTGATCGCCTTCGACCGCTACCGGCCGGACGAAGCGGCCAACGACCGACCGGGCGTCGACCGCTTCCTCGGGGACGTACGCGACCACACCGCCGTCAGCGAGGCGGTCGGCCTCAGCGACGGCGTGATCCACCTCGCCGGGGTGCTGGGGACGGCCGAGACGATCAGTGACCCGGTGCCGAGCATCGAGACGAACGTGCGCGGCTCGCTCAACGTGTTCGAGGCGTGCCGCCACTACCGACGCCGGGCGGCGTACATCACGGTCGGGAACTACTGGTTCTACAACAGCTACTCGATCACCAAGACGACCGCCGAGCAGCTGGCGTGGATGTACAACCGCGAGCACGGCACCGAGATCGCGGTGGTGCGCGCGCTGAACGCGTACGGGCCGCGCCAGAAGGAGTCACCCGTCCGCAAGATCATGCCCAACTTCATCCTCCCGGCGCTGCGCGGCGACCCGATCACGATCTACGGCGACGGCGAGCAGGTCATGGACATGATCCACGTCCGCGACGTGGCCGACGTGCTGGTGCGGGCGCTGCTGGAGGACCACGGCCAGTACCGGCCGGAGCCGTCGCGGCACGCCGACAACCCCAGCAAGTTCGAGGCCGGGTCGGGCGTCCCGACCACCGTCAACGAGATCGCGGCGGCCGTGATCGCGGCGGTGGGGCAGGGCAGCGTCCGCCACGTCCCCATGCGGGGCGGCGAGCCGCTGCGGTCGGTCGTGCTGGGGGACCCGAAGACGCTGCGACCGCTGTACGGCGGCGACCTGCCCGCCCTGACCCCGCTGGACGAGGGGATCGCCGAGACGGTGGCCTACTACCGGGACCGCGAGCGCCGGGCGGTGGGACTCGCCGCGCGATGATCGCCGGCCACCGGATCGTCGCCTGCGTCCCCCTCGACATAGTGGGCGCAGGGTCGCGGCTCTCCCAGACGGGGACTCGATACCAACTGGATGCCCTCCCGTGCTAGGCAATCACCGTGTCGTGGTATGTATCCCATATGGCCGAGCCAGAACCGTCAGCATCCTCCTGAACTACCTGCGCCGCGACCGCGAGGTCGTCGACGAGGTGCAGCTGTGGATGAACGTCGACCCGAACCAGCAGGACGACGCGGCATGGGCCGAGGAGCAGGCGCGCATCTTCCACGGCTGGGTCAGGGTCGTCCAGCGCCCGATCAACCCGCCACTGCGGCCGAAGCAGCTCAACACCGGGTTCTTCTACGCGGTAGCGCGCGATCCGGGGACGTACTACGTCCGCTTCGACGACGACATCGTCTACGTCCACCCGCGCTACTTCGCGGAGCAGGTGGCGTTCCGCGACGCGCACCCCGAGGCGCTGCTGGTGATGGGCAGCATCGTGAACAACGCGGTCTGCTCGTGGGTGTTCCAGCAGCGCGGCATCCTCGGGCGCGAGCACGGCACGGTCGCCTCGCCGTACTGCATGGACCCGGTGGGCTGGGCCGACGCCGACTTCGGGATCGCCCTGCACCGGACCTTCCTCGACGACGCCGAGGCGGGTCGGGCCGACCGCTGGTTATACGACCAGCCGCACGTGCTGGCCGACGCGACCCGGTTCAGCATCAGCAACTTCCTCTGGACCGGCGAGCAGGCGACGGCGTGGGGCGGGCCGACCCCCCTCCGCGACGAGGAGATCTTCCTGACCGAACGCTGGCCGCGCGAGCAGCGGCGGTGGAACGTGGTCAACGGGATGGCGCTGGTGGCGCACTACTCGTTCTTCACCCAGCGCGCGCTGGACGGGACCGACGTGCTCGACCGCTACCGCCGCCTGTCGGAGCGCGAGCTGTCGCACTCGTACTACCGGCTGCTGGGGGAGGCCGCGGGCTAGGACTGTCCCTGATGGCCGGGAACCGGCCTAGGATCGTCATTCACCCCCGAAGCGGTGTGTAACAGCATCCCGGGGGTGAGGCGAGCCGGTAGGCCGTTCTACCGGCGCAGGCTGGTCGGCGGAAACAGCCGCAGCATCCGGGTAAGTTGGGGGAGTGACCGTGGCCGACTGCCCGCACGGGGTCGCCATGACCCAGACCTGCCGGGAGTGCGGGCGCTGGGCGCACGAGGCCCAGCCGTGGCGACCGGGCGGCCCGGAGGGACGGGACCTGATCCTCGCGTACCTCGACCACATCGCCGAGAGCCTGCTGCTCCTGACCGAGCGCGCTGGCGCACCGGACCTGCGGCGGCGGGCAGAATACGAGCGGCTGCACGAGCAGTCTGCTCCCCAGCGCGGAGGTGTTCAGTAGCTTCCATCGTCGACTCGTCGGGTGAGCTGACCTACGCTCGCCTCGGCCCCATCAGCCGCGTCGAGAAGGGACCCGACGGCAGCGTCTACGTCTACGGACTCGCCACCGACGGGACGGTGGACTCGGACGATCAGATCGTCGACCCCGACTTCGCGAACCGCGCGATGGCCAAGTGGTTCGCGACCCGCGCGAACGTCCGCGAGATGCACCAGCCGAGCGCGGTCGGCAAGGGCGTCCAGCTCGTGTCCGAGCCGGACGGCCAGTACGTCAAGTCGAAGGTCGTGGACCCCGTGGCCGTGCGGAAGGTCCTCGACGACATCTACAGCGACTACAGCGTGGGGATTGCGCGCCCCCACATCGTCCGCGATCCGCGGGCGCGCAACGGCCGCATCATCGACGGGGAGATCGTCGAGCTGTCACTGGTCGACCGCGGTGCGAACTACAACGCGCACTTCGCCATCGCCAAGCGCGCCAAGGGCGGGGGCGTCCAGTACGTCGGGCAGGAGGTCATCGTGGGGGCCTTCGTCGAGCCCGACGCCGTGAAGCAGGGGACGTTCACCCACAGCCACATGCACATGGGGCCGAACGGCATCCCGCACAAGCATCCCCACACGCACA
>JAJYDP010000247.1 GCA_021777365.1 Chloroflexota bacterium
CCACCCCCGATCAGACCGAGGAGCCCCAGGAACCGCCAGCTCGGCGCCTCCCCCGAGGCGAGCGGCGCCGCGATGCCGAAGCCCTCGGTGGCGTTGTGGAGCGCGAAGCCGATGACCAGGATCAGCGCGAGCGAGGTGGCTCCCGTGGCTGACGACTGGCCGATGGCGAGCCCCTCGCTGAAGTTGTGCAAGCCGAGGCCGACCGCGGTGCCCATGGCGAGCTGCCGGGTGGCCGACGACCCGCTCGCGTTCGTCCGCAGGCGGGTGGTCACGTAGGTCACCGAGAGGAGGCCCACCGCGACGCTGCCGGCCAGCACAGCGGCGTCGATCGCGAAGGCGCCGAGCGAAGCGCCGGCACGCGCCGCGTCGAGGGCCGCGCTGGCGGGCTCGATCGCCTGGTGCAGGACGTCGTAGACCAGGAACAGGATGACCCCGCCGGCGGCTGCGGTGAGCAGCGCCTGCCAGTTCGCGGAGATGGTCCGCAGGCGGCCCACCGGCAGCCCCAGGTAGATCGTCAGGCCGGCAAACGCGGCCAGCAGCACCGTCTCCGGGAAGCCCAACGGCCCGTCTCCTCATCAAATCCCGAGTTGGTGGGTCGGAACTGACCCGAAGGACGTGACGATCGGCCCTCCGCGGCCAGGTGTCAAGGTCGCTTGAATGCGGATGTGAAGCTCGCTTGCACATCCGCCCCATGACCGGCACCACCCTGGCGCGCTCGGCCGCCCGGCTTGGCCTCCTCGGGGCCCGACGCCTGGGCCGCCGCCGCTGGTTGCGCGTTCTGGGACCCGCCTGGGTGGTCATGCTCGCCGACGTCGATGCCCCGAGCGTCTTGACCGCGGCGAAGGCCGGCACCGAGTTCGGCTACGCGCTCCTGCTGCCGCTCGTCGCCCTCATCCCGGTCCTCTACCTCGTCCAGGAGATGACAGCGCGGCTGGGCGTCGTCACCGGGCGCGGCCACGCCGAGCTCCTCCGTGAGCGCTACGGCTTCCGGTGGGCGGCCGTCGCGGTCATCTCGATGGCGGCGATCGACATGCTCGCGTATCTCGCAGAGTTCGCCGGCATCGTGCTCGGCGCCGGCATCCTGGGCATCCCGGCCCCAAGCGCTGTTGTCCTCGCGCTCCTGTTCCACTCGCTCATGGTGCTGACCGGCGGCTACGGCCGCTACGAGCGGGTCGCGGTTGTGCTCTCGGTCGCCCTGTTCAGCTTCGTGGTGCTCGCGGTCACGACGCATCCGGATCCCGGCGCCGTCCTCGGCGGCCTAACCCGAACTTCCAGCGCCCGAGGAGCCTGATCGGGCGGTTCTGCGCGCCCTGCTGATCTCACGAAGGCGGTCAACTTGGGGTGTTGCACGGTGTGAGATGTAGTCAGTAATAGTGTTGACATGGCACGCCCGATGGTCGATACTTCCGCCATGGTGAAGCCGAAGACCCCCGCGATGCACGTAGTCACGGTGGTGAGCCGCCAAGGGGGACGCGAGTACAAGAGCACGCTGCTGCGCAACTCGTACCGCGAGGGCGGCAAGGTCAAGAAGCAGACGCTCGCCAACCTGTCCCACCTGCCCGAGCCCTTGATCGAGCTCATCCGCGCCTGGCTCGCCGGCGAGCGCTTCCTGCCCGCGGGCGAGGCGATCTCCATTCGCCGCAGCCTGCCCCACGGCCACGTCGCCGCGGTCCTGGGCATGGCCCGCGCGCTCGGGCTGCCGGCCCTGCTCGACCGGCGGCCGTCGCGCCAGCGGGACCTCGCGGTCGCCCTGGTCGCCGGCCGCCTGATCGCCCCCGCCTCCAAGCTCGCCACCGCGGCACTCCTGGGGCAGAGCACCCTGGGCGCGGCCTGCGGCGCCGAGGGCGCCGACGAGAACGAGCTGTACGCGGCGATGGACTGGCTCCTCGCCCGCCAGGCGAAGGTGGAGCGGGCGCTCGCGGCGCGCCACCTCTCCGCGGGCTCGCTGGTGCTGTACGACCTCACGTCGGTGTACCTGGAGGGCAGTCACTGCCCGCTCGCGCGGTTCGGACACTCGCGCGACCACCGGCCCGACCGGCCCCAGGTCGAGTTCGGCCTGCTCACCGACGCCCGGGGCTGCCCGGTCGCCCTCGAGGTCTTCCCGGGCAACACCGCCGACCCGGCCACCGTCGAGGCCCAGGTCGAGAAGCTGCGGGCCCGCTTCGACCTCGCCGACATCGTCCTCGTGGGCGACCGGGGGATGCTCACCAGTGCCCGCATCGAGCGCCTCCGCGAGGCCGGCGGGATCGGCTGGGTGAGCTGCCTGCGGGCGCCCGCGATCCGCCGCCTCGTCGATGGCGGCGACCTCCAGCTCTCCCTGTTCGACGAGCGCGACCTCGCCGAGGTCACGAGCCCGGAGTTCCCGGGCGAGCGCCTGGTCGTGTGCCGCAACCCGGCGCTCGCCGCCGAGCGTGCCCGCAAGCGCGAGGCGCTCCTCGCCGCGACCGAGGAGGCGCTCGCGAAGGTGGCCGCGAGCGTGGAGCATGGCCGGCTGCGGACCGCGGCCGCGATCGGCCTGCGCGCGGGGCGCGTGGTGGACGCGAAGAGGATGGCCAAGCACGTCGAGCTCGACATCGCCGACGGCCACTTCGCCTATCGCCGGCGGACCGACGAGATCGCCGCCGAGGCGGCGCTCGACGGGCTGTACGTCGTGCGCACGAGCGTGGGTCCCGAGCGGCTCGACGCCGGGGCGGTCGTCGAGACGTACAAGCGCCTGAGCTCGGTCGAGCGCGACTTCCGGGCGCTCAAGGGCGACGACCTCGCGGTCCGGCCGATCTTCCACTGGCGCGAGGACCGGGTCCGCGCCCACCTGTTCCTGTGCCTCCTGGCGGCCTACGTCCGCTGGCACCTCGAGGCCGCCTGGGCACCGCTGCTGTTCCGCGATGAGACCCCTCCGGTGCGGACCGATCCGGTCTCGCCGCCGGAGCGCTCGACGGGCGCGCTCACCAAGGAGCGCGACCACCGGACACCCGACGGCCTCCGCGTGGGCAGCTTCGCCGTCCTGATGGCCGAGCTCGCCACCCTGACCCGCAACCGGGTCGTGCCCGCGGGTGCGGACGAGCGGGCGGCGTTCGAGCTGCTGTCGGAGCCCACGCCGCTCCAGGCCCGGGCGTTCGAGCTGATCGGGGTCTCTCCCGGCTCGCTGTAGTCAGAGCGCCGCACCCCACGTGGGCCGATTCGTGCACAGGCCGGCCCGTTCCTGGCTGGAAGTTCGGCCTAGTGGCCTGAACTGGTTCGGCCCCGCCTCGGTCTGCGAGAAGCCCTCGGCCTGACCGTGGCGCCCGGGGGCCTGCCGGGCCGCCGCTACTCGCCCAGGATCGGCCGCCCCCGCTTCATCGCCTTCTCGCGGTTCGCCCACAGGCGCAGCCGCAGCAGCCAGAAGTCCTTCACCGCGCGCCAGATCACGGCCGGCTTCGCGCCCGTGGGCGACCCCGCGACCCGTGCGTAGTGCGGCACGCCCACCTCGGCGATCGACCGCCCGGCCTGGCGGATCCGGTTGAGCAGCTCGGCCGAGAAGAAGGCGCCGCCGGACTCGACGCGCACGCCCTCGAGCGCCGCCCGTTGGAACAGCTTGCAGGCGCAGTCCACGTCGGTGACCCGGAGCCCGAAGAAGATCCGGTTGGCGAGCTTGTAGGTCCGGGCGTACAGCACGCGGACCAGAGGGTCGGCGCGCTTGATGCGGTATCCGACGACGACATCTGGGTTGTCTCCCTGGGCCATCCGCGCCGTCAGCCGGCCGATGTCGGCCACCCTGAACTGGCGGTCGCCGTCGGTGAACGCGAGCAGCTCGTAGCGCGACGCCTCGAACCCCGCCCGCAGCGCACCGCCGTAGCCCCGGTTGGGCCGCAGGTGGACCGCCCGGACGATGTCCGGATGCTCGGCCGCCAGCCGGTCGGCGATGTCGCCGGTCCGGTCCTTCGAGCCGTCGTCGACGGCGATGATCTCGAAGGTCTCGGCCAGCGTCGGGAGGGCGTCCAGCGCCTCGGCCACGAGGGCCTCGATGTTGGCCTCCTCGTTGTGCGCCGGAAAGAAGTACGACAAGCGCGGCACGCGGGCCGGGATGGCGCCGGGTGCGGCTGCGGTGGTCATGGTGTGGTCCCCAAGCGGCCCGTGACGAGGAAGAGGTTACCGGGCCGACCGACGGGCTGGATCGCATATCGCCGCGCGAGGGTCTGGACGTCCCAATCTGACACGCGGATGACGTAGACGGGCCGGGTGCCCAGGTACCTGTCGATGACGTCGGGGACCGAGCCCAGCTGGTCCCAGACGCGATTGCTGTCGTCGATGATCAGCAGGTCGGCCCGACGGTGCTCCACGTCCCGGCCATACCACATCGGCGTCGAGTAGCTCCACCACGAGATGACCACGGCGTTGGGGCGCATCGCGCCGAACGCCTGGTCGAGCCACGCCTGTGCCCCGGAGCCCGCCGACTGGTCGGCGTCCGTCCAGCGCGCGCTCAGCCCCAACCCGGTGGGCACCAGCAGCGCGGCCGCGAATGCGAGCGCGACGGCCGGTGCCATGGCGAGACGTCGCCGCCCGGGGAGGGCGATCGAGGGCTCCCCACCGAGCTCGTCGGGGTCCGCCTCGTGCGCGCCCGCGCGGCGCAGGATCGCCTCGACTGCGGCGGCCGCGAGGATCGCGAGCCACGTCCACACGAAGAAGGCCGGCCCCAGGTAGTAGCGGGTGATGTCGGCGTTCGCATACGAGCCCGCGAAGACCACCGTGACCAGCAGGGCCGTGCCCGAGAACAGCGCGTACTTTGGCTGCTTCACCGCGGTCACGAGCAGCCCGACGGGGACCAGCGCGAGGAGCGGCCCGTACTGGTCCGACCCCAGCCTGGCGAGCGCCGCGAGCTTGCCCGGCAGGTCCGCGAGCATGTTGACGTCGCCCTGGAACTGCTTCGCGAGGACGATCGCCCAGAAGCCGCCCCAGGTCTCCGGGTGGCCGTACACCAGCGGGGCGCGGAGGATCCCGGCGCGGAGCGGCAGCTCGAGGTACAGCAGCGCGGCCACGCCCAGCGCGGTTCCCACCGCGGCGAGGACCAGCCGCGGGCGGGACAGCACGCTCGGCTCGACGGCCAGGACGAACAGCACGATCGACGGCGCGAGGATGAGCGCCAGGCCATGATTCGCGGCCGCCACCCCGTAGATCGCGGCGGCCAGCACGACGGCCCGATCGCCGCGCCGCCGGTACGCGGCATCGCCGGGGCGGTCGCGCCGCCCGTCGACGAGCGCCTTCCAGCGCAGCAGCGCGAGGGTCAGCGCCACGACCAGCGCGATGTGCAGCGCGTGGGCGTCCGCGGCGCTCGAGATGTGCCAGACGATGGGCGTGAGCGCGAAGCCGATGCCCGCAGCCGCCGCGATCGCGAGCGGGACGCCGACGCGGCGCGCGACCAGCACCGTCCCGCCCGCCGCGACCGCGGCACAGGTGGCGGCCATCAGGTTCATCAGGAACGCCGGCTGGCCGAGTGGCGCCGTGACGATGGAGAACAGCCAGCCGGTGACGACGAACGCGGGGAAGCCGGTCGGGTGCATCGTGCCCAGCAGCGGCAGGACGGTCTGCGCCTCGGCCGTGTCCCAGTAGCCGAGGCCCGGCAGCAGGGTGGTCTGGTACACGGCCAGCGCGGCGAAGGCGACGAGCACGGCGACGACTCGACCGAGGTCCGGCCGGCGCCATCGCGAGGTCTCGCCCGACGGGGCATCCGCGCCGGAAGGTGACGACGCTTCGCCGCCGCCGGCCTCGCCCGCCGCGATGTCCGAGACGTCCTGCTCGTCGGGCGCGGCCCCTGCCCCGGCGCTACCAGCCAAGCGTCTGCCCCCACGCCACGCCCCACAGGTTGACGGCCAACCCGGCGACGAGCAGCCCGTAGGCCGCCAGCCGCGGCCGCCCGTCCGCGCGCGCCGCGCCGAGCGCGACCAGCGGCAGCAGGAACGGCATGAAGTCGAGCGAGAATCGGTAGCCCCACTGCACCCAGCCCTGGCTGAAGTGCGCGAGGTTGAACAGCCCGATGATCGCGACGGCGGCCGTGGCGCCCACCTTGAGTCTCGCTGTCAGTGGCCGCCGGAAGGCGAGCAGCGCCAGCAGCAGCCCCGGCGCCGAGAGCAGGATGCTCGTGCCGATGTCGACGGGCATCGCCAGGGGGCAGGCCGGGTCGAGCAGCGAGCGGTGCGTGTCGGGGGGGACGCACAGCGGGACCGGATCGCCGAAGCCCAGTGTGTTGGGCTTGATGTCGGGCGCGACGACGGGCAGCGAGCCGAACATGATCAGCAGGTTCTGCGGGATGTAGCGGACGTCCTCGATCGACCAGTCCGGGTGGTAGCCCAGTGTCGGGTAGCCGTTCGCCTCGAGCTGGTACTGGTAGTCGTAACCCGGGTTCATCACCGAGCCGGTGGTCGCGAAGGTGTAGACGAGGAGCGCGGCCATGGGCAGGAACGCGCCGACGCCGGTGGAAACGGTCCGACGGAGCCGCGTGGCGCCGCCGCCCACGAGGATGAACCACGGCGCCGCGAGGACCAGCGGCAGGCGGGCCGTGGCGCTCAGGCCCAGGAGCAGCCCGGCCAGCATCTGCGAGCGGTCGAGCGGCCAGGTGCTCGCCCACAGGCGACGCAGACGCGAGTCCCCGGGCACGCCCGCGTCAAGCTGACCGGCGACACGGTCGTCCTCCTCGGCGATCGTCTCGTCCGGGGCCCGCCGGTCGTGGCGGAGCGTCACCCCCACCGCGAGCATCGCCAGGCTGAGCGCCACAAGGTGCGCCAGGTACCAGGTCGTGCCCTTGGCCGCCGCCCACCACCAGGCAGTGCCGGTCGCGAAGATGATCGTCACGACGGCCCGCGTCGAGGTGCGCAGGCGCAGGCCGCCCACCATCCACCAGGTGGCCAGGACGCCCAGGGCCCCGAGCCAGATCGCGATCGCCTCCTCGTCGGTGAACAGCCCGTACAGCGCGACGAATGGCATCAGCACCAACGCGGGGAGTGGCGGGAACGGGAGCAGCACCCGCCCGATGTCCTGCCCGGCGGCGTCCTTGAGCGGGTAGACGTCCTGGTAGTAGGCGTTGTCGGGGACGCCCGGGTAGGCGACGCCGGTCACCTGGTTGACCCCGTCCTGGATCGGGTACGGGATCCACGCCCGCCCGTGCAGGAAGGCGTCGGCCTGCCACACGAAGTGGATGTACTGGTTGTAGCGCTCCGGGTGCGACACCCAGTATACGGCGAAGGCGGCCGCGGCCAGCAGCAGCCCG
>JAJYDP010000248.1 GCA_021777365.1 Chloroflexota bacterium
CTGCTGCTGGTCGATGCGCTGCTCGGTGGGGCGCGGCGCTACGGCGAGCTCGCCGAGGCGGTGCCGGGGATCGCTCCCAACGTGCTCGCCGACCGGCTGCGGCGCCTGGCCGCCGCGGGCGTGATCCGGGCGACGCCGTACACGACCCGACCGATGCGGCTCGAGTACGCGCTCACGGCCGACGGCCGCGAACTGGCCGGCGTGGTCCGCCTGCTGACCGACTGGGGCACGCGCCGCTCGCCCGGGCTGGAAGAGCTCCGGCACGCGGCATGCGGCACGCCGCTCGAGGCGCGCTGGTACTGCCCGACCTGCGCCAGGGCACTGGAGGACGCCGAGGACGCCGACCTCGAGATGGTCTGATCGCGGTCTGCCCTACACGGGCAGCGTCAGCCGGACGCGGAGGCCCGGCCGGTTGTCGTCGAGCGTGAGCCGTCCACCGTGGGCGGACGCGATCCAGCCGGCGATCGCGAGGCCAAGCCCGAACCCGTCGCCGGTCCTGCTCGTATCGCCCCGTCGGAACCGCTCGAACACACGCGCCCTCTCCGCCGGCGGGATGCCCGGGCCGTCGTCGGTCACCTCGAGCTCGACCTGCCCCGGCAGGCGCCGGCTCGCCAGCGTGACGTGCACGGCCGGTCCGCCATGCCGGATGGCGTTGTCCACCAGGATCCGGAGCAGCTCGGCGACGCGGTCCGCGTCGACCACTGCCCGGCCGGCGCGCGTCTCCCTGAGGTCGATCGTTACGCCGCGGGCGTCGGCGACCGGCCGGAACGACTCGGCCACGCCGCGCACCAGCGCGTCCACGTCGGCTTCGGCCGGCTGCAGCTGTGCCGCCCCGGCATCGGCGCGTGCGAGAGTCAGCAGCGCCTCGACCAGGCGCCGCATCCGGTCGGCATGCTGGCGCATCGACGCGAGCACGTCGGCGTTCGCGCCGAGGGGTTGCTCCGGGTGGCGCTCCAGCACCTGCAGCCCCGCATCGATCACCGAGAGCGGGGTCCGGAGCTCGTGGGACGCGTCGGCCGCGAACTCCTGCTGACGTTCGAAGGCTCGCCGGATGGGGATCATCGAGCGCTCCGCGAGGAACCATGCGGCGGCAACCGCGAGGGCCAGGCCCACGCCCCCGACGACCAGGATCAGCAGCGTCAGCTGCGTCTCGGCGTCGCGGACCGGCTGAAGGCTGGCGCCCGCCTGAAGCACGCCCCGGCCGTCGTCGAGCGGCACCGACACCACCAGCGCGGGCCCGGAGGGCAGCGTCACGGTCGTGCGCACCGACCCTCCACCGGACGTACCCGCCTCGATCGCCGGGGGCCGCAGCGCCTGCACCGGGACCTGGGCGGTCTCGGCCACGAGGCCCCCGCTTGCATCCCAGAGCGCGTAGAACGTGCCCGACTCGGATCCGCCCAGCCTCGTCACGAAGTCGCCCGGGTCGAACCGCAGCTCCGCCGTGGCGTCCCTGGCCCGACCGAGCAGAGTCGAGGCCTCCTGGTCGACCAGCAGTCGATCCATCGTGGCGAACACGGCGATCCCCAGCACCACCAGGATCCCGGCGATCACCGCGACGTTGGCGACGACCAGCCGCCGGCGCAACCGAGCGAACATCACGTCCTCAGCACGTAACCCACGGACCGCACCGTGTGGACCAGGGCCGGTTCGAAGCCTCGGTCGATCTTGCGGCGCAGGTAGTGCACGTAGACGTCGACGACGTTCGACCCGGGATCGGCATCGTAGCCCCAGACGTGCTCCAGGATCCGGTCGCGTGTCAGGACCTGGCCCGTGTGCCGCATCAGCAGCTCCAGCAGGCGGAACTCCTGCGAGGAGAGCGAGATCTCCCGTCCGGCACGGATGACCCGGTGCGCCTGCGGATCGAGGACCAGGTCGGCGACCTGCAGGGGGCCGACCATGCGGCCCTCGCGCCGGAGGTGCGCGCGGAGGCGGGCGATCAGCTCCTCGAAGGCGAACGGTTTCGTCACGTAGTCATCCGCGCCGGCCTCGAGCCCGGCCACGCGATCGGGAACGGCGTCGCGCGCCGTCAGCATGATGATCGGCATCCGGAGGCCTCGCGCGCGCACGGCTCGACAGAGGCTGAGCCCGTCGAGGCCTGGCAGCGACAGGTCCAGCACGATCGCGTCCGGCGTGTCTCCGAGTGCGGCTTCCAGGCCGGAGCGGCCGTCGAACGCGAGTCGAGTGCGGAAGCCCTCCTCGCCCAGGACGCGCTCCACCAGGTGCGCCAGTGCCGCCTGGTCCTCCACCAGGAGGATCGTCGGCTGGCGCGCGGATCGTCGGCGGGGTGCCGCGGGGTGGGTCACGCGGGGCGGCTCGAGGTGCGATGGCACTGCAAGGCAGTTCCAATGATCCTCCAATCGCCGGGGACCAGCCTCGCGGTATGAGCGGACAGCGTCCCCTGCCTCCCTCCCGTCCGGGCGCCGTCCCGCGCCAGGTCCGCCGCCCGCCGGTGCCGAACCCGGCCGCCCGACCCGGCCAGTCGAACACGCCACCGGGCAACCCGGTCCGGGGTGGCGTGCCGCCTCGTCCCGACCCGCGGCAGTTCGTCGGCCGTCTCAAGCGAGTCGTGGTCGCCGGATCGGTCGTCGGGGCCGGCGTCCTCTGGGCGCTCGTGGCCGAGCACGTCGTCGGGATCACGTCGGTGCAGGGCAACAGCGGCGCCGGGGCCGCCGGCCCTGGCGGCGGGTCCGTGCCGCAGGCGACCAGTCCCTACGACGGGTTCTTCGGTCCGCCCACCGCTCAGGGTGCAGCCGGCGCTCTCGACCCGGGCGGCATCCTCGGCGGCGGCGCAGGGGGAAACGGCGGCGGTGTCCAGGCCGCCGGGCCGGGGCTGGTCAGTGGCGGAGGCGGTGCTCCGATCATGACCACGTCGGGGTCGTAGACCGGGCGTGAGCGCGCGCGTGTCCACGCCCGTGGTCGAGTGGCCGGCTCCCGAGCCAGGGCCCGCTGCGCCCGGGATGGCCCGTCCCGGGCCGGTCACCGGCGCGCCGGAACTCGCCACCCCTCCCGGGCTGGCGCGCCACGAGTTCCGGGCCATGGGGACGGCCATCACCGTGATCGTGCCCGAGCCCGCGCGGGACGCCGTCGAGGCGGTCGCGTCGCTGTTCGCGGCCTGGGAGTCCGTGCTGAGCCGCTTCCGCCCGGAGAGCGAACTGTCGCGCCTGAACGCGGCGACCGGGCGCGAGGTGCCCGTGAGCCCGCTCCTGCTCTCGGTCGTGGAGACCGCGGTACGAGCGGCGCGCGCCACGGAGGGCCTGTTCGACCCGACCCTGCTCGGCGCGATGATCGCCGCGGGCTACGATCGGACGTTCGAGGACCTGCCCCGCATGGGTCCCGCTGGAGGCGGGCCGGATCGCGGAGCGGCGGGGGGCTGGCGCGGGCTCCGGGTCGACGCTGCCCGCCGCACCGTGACCCTGCCCGAGGGGGTCGGAATCGATCTCGGCGGAATCGCGAAGGGCATGGCGGTCGACGCCGCGGTGGGGCTCCTGGCTGTCGGGGGCGTCACGCCGGCCGCCGTCGACGCCGGCGGCGACCTGGCGGTTCGCGGCCTGCCGCCACACCAGCGCAGCTGGCCGGTCAGGCTCGAGCTCCCCGACGGCGGTGGCCGCGTGCTCGAGATCGCCGCGGGCGCGCTGGCCACGTCGGGCATCGGGCGCCGGAACTGGGTGCGCGGCGGCGAGCTGCGCCACCACCTGATCGATCCGCGAACCGGTCGCTCGGCCCGTGGCGACGGCTGGTCGGCGACCGTCGCGGCGGCCACCTGTGCCCAGGCGGAGGTTGCAGCGAAGGTCGTGTTCGTGCTGGGTCCGGAAGCCGGCGCACGGTTTCTCCTGGGGCATGGCCTGACCGGCTTCTACGTGCGACGGGACGGCCGGCAGCTGGCGCTCGGTACCTGGGGCGTGGCGCCGGACGCAGCGAACCGCGAAGCACCGGGACGGCCCGCGGCCACGGCCACGACGAGCGACATCGCGTGAACGGGGAAACCATCGCCTGGGACGTCGCCCGCGTCGGCGGGATCCTCGCGTATCTCCTTCTCACCGCCTCCGTGGCGATCGGCATCGCGCTGAGCCTTGGCTGGCGCTCGCCCCGCTGGACGCGGTTCGTCACCAGCGAGCTCCACCGGTTCGTGTCGCTGGTGGCGCTCGTGTTCACCGCGATCCACACGGTCGCGGTCGCCGTGGACCCGTTCATCGGCTTCACCCCCGCCGAGGTGCTGATCCCGATGCTCAGCCACTACCGGCCCGTCTGGGTCGCGCTGGGCATCGTGAGCGCGTACCTCCTGGTCGCCGTCTACCTGTCCGAGCGGATCCGCCCGCATGTCGGCTACCAGTGGTGGCGGCGCTTCCACTACCTGAGCTTCGTCGCGTTCGTCCTCGCGCTCGTCCACGGCGTCGCGACGGGTAGTGACACCCGGGCGCCGTGGGCCATCCTGCTGTACGCGGGCAGCATCGTGCTCGTCGGCGCGCTCCTGGTGGCGCGTCTCCTCCCGACGGAGGGGTCCCGCCGCCATCCGGTGGTCGCGGCCGTCTGCGGCTCGGCACTGGTCTACGGGATCGTGTGGGCCAGCGCCGGGCCGCTGCAGCCCGGATGGAACGCGATCGCGAACGACGGACGGGGCTCGGGAGCCACACCCCGGACGCTCGCGGCCCTCGGGATCGCCATCACCGGGGGAGGCCAGGGCACGACGGCACAGGCGAGCGCGGGCGGGGGGCCGGCCTCCACGCCATCACCGGCTGCGACGCCGGGTCCCGTGCAGGCGCCGTTCCAGGCGCGCGTCTACGGGGGTGACGGCGACTCCGTGCTGCTGTACGGGCAGCTCGAGGGCGCGGCCACCAACCGGTTCCAGCTGCAGCTGAACGGAACGGAGTCGGGGGCGCTGGGCCAGGTGCAGCTGCAGGGTTCGGACGGGCGCACCTGCTCCGGGCCGGTGACGGAGATCGGCAACACCAGCATCAGGGCCACGTGCGCGACCGGTGACGGTGCCTCGTGGACGCTGCGGCTGGCGATCGGGTCGGTGGAGCGACGGGGCGTGACCGGCACCTTGACCGCCACACCCGGAGGGTCGGCACAGCGGGGATCCGGCGGGCCGGTCGGCGGCCTCTGACCGCCAGTGGCCGGCGGGGCGGCCGCGCGACGCGCTTCAGGCCCGACCGACCCGCACCAGGTCCCACGTGTCGGCGATCGCGGCGGGGAGGAGTTCGCCGCGGTGCGCCGGGCGGGCCTGGGCGGGATCGGAGGGATTGCCGCGACCGAGGCGGGCCGCCTGCGCCGGACCCCGACGGACGACCGGGAGGAGGAGAACCGGTGACCGGGGCATGGGCGTGAGCGGGATCGCTTCGGTCATGGCACTCGGGCCTGGAGAAGGCTCCATCGAGCCGAGGAGGCTCCGACGGCCGGTCCGTCGGTGGACGCCCCTCGTTCGTCTCACGACCCGGAAGCTATCGCTCAGACCTGAAGTAATCCTGAAATCACGGCTGGCGCGCGGGCGCTGGCACCCGACCGTAAGAACCACGGGGCCGGCCGCGAGAGCACTGCAATGCGGACGCGGCAGGGCCGGGCGGCCCGGTGCACGGGCGGTTCGAATGGCCCATCCCCGCGCCAAATGGCCCAGCGCGCTGTGCGAACAAACGCCCAACCCAGCGTGACTCTTGGCCGTCTCGCCGGTGACCCTGCCTCACCGACGATGGCGGCAGGAAGGACGGGACGCATCCGGCAGGCCACGGAAGGACGGCCAGCGGAGTCCCGACAAGGAGACACGATGAACAGCTCGTACGGCAAGGCCACAGCGATCATGCGGATCGCCCTGGGCTTCGGCTTCCTCTACGCCGGCCTGGAAAAGGCCCTCGACCTCTCCGGCGGCGGCCCCTTTTCGGCAGCGGGCTTCCTGAAGTTCGCCACCCTCGGGACGCTCCCGGGATCGAACCCCAAGGTGGTCGTCAACCCCACCCACGACCTGTGGGTGTCGCTGGCCAGCAACGGGGCACTGATGCCGGTCATCAACACCCTCGTGGTGTTGGGCGAGATCGGTATCGGCCTTGCCCTGGTCCTGGGCCTGGCGACCCGCTTCGCCGGCGTCATGGGCGCCCTGCTCACGGGGCTCTTCTTCGTCGCGTCGTGGAGCTTCGCCAACGGCGTCATCAACGAGCAGTTCCTGTACGCGGCCCTGTCGCTCTACCTCGCGTTCGTGGGAGCCGGTGCGGTCTGGGGGCTCGACGGAGTCCTTGCCCGGACACAGCTCCTCGCCAAGACCCCGCTGCGCGTGCTCGTGGCCTGATCACCGACGTCCGGGTCCGTCCGGCCCACCGGGTGCGGGCCTGACGGGCGGGCCGATCCTCCGGCCCTTCCACGGACGATCGCCCAGCCCGTCAGACAGAAACCGTCGGAGCGAGCTCCGGCGGTTTCTGGATTCGGGAGGGAGGGGCGACCGACTGCCCAGAAGTCACGACTTGAGCGCGTCGATGGGAACGATGACACGACCCGGACCGTCGCCGAGCCCTCCATCGTGGACGAGAACGGCCTCGTCGTGGCGTCGATCTTCGACCTTGCCGGCACGAAGGCGAAGGCGATGCTCGACCGGTCGGAGTGGCGCGACCACGTCGACATCGCGACGCTCCTGCCCTCGTGTATTTCGAGGAAGGGACGGCACCTGAGGTCCCCGACGACATGCGGCGCGAGCTCGAGGCCGCCGTCATCGGCGCGGCGCACGCCATCATTCCGACCGTCGAGCCGTACTCGGAATCGATCTCGCCGCAGGGCGTCAACGAAGAGGCCCCGGCGGGTGCCGGGGCCTCGAACGTGCCGCTGCTCGTCAGCGGTGATCAGGCGGCGAGATGGGGTCCCTGGACGATCAATGCCAGGATCGAGATGAGTGCAGTGAGCCCGAGTCCGAGGGAGACCTTCCACAGTGAGTGCCCGCGCTCGCCGTCACGCGTGCGCTCGACCTGATCCGTCCGATAGGTCATCTCCAGCTCCCGGTGCGATTGCCAGCCGTGTGACAGGCAGCCGGATCGTCGCACCCGGGCCGGCGGCCGGCAATGGCCCATCCGTACGCGGCCGCCAGTGGGGTGCCGGTGGGAGTGCGGTCGGCCCGTGGCCGGCGCTACCGGCTGGTCAGCGCCGAGGCCCGGCGCTCCACCATCGCCCGGGCGCCCTCGTCGTAGATCGACTCGACCGCGCTCACCATCCGCTCCACGCAGAACCGCTCGTGGACCAGGTCGTGGCCGGCGCGCG